>CAYRIQ010000007.1:0-24102 GCA_964424505.1 uncultured Candidatus Peribacteria bacterium
ACTCCTTCTTTATTCATAGCTACCTTAAAATATCCGGTAGGAGTTTTTTTAGCTTCTACCACAGCGAGTCCAGCAAATTTTTCTTTCAAAATAGTATAAACTACAGATGCTAATTTTTCTACAGAATCTGAAGCTAAGTTAAATGCCAAATCCACTCTTTTATCTGGAGTTTCTCCTCTTTGGGTTTTAGCTGATTCTCTTCTGATTTCGTGCTCAGTACTTAATGGTTTTCTCATCTTTTAATAATAACATAATAAAATTAACTTACTCCTTATACTCTTTTTTATTATTTTGTCAATAGATTATACTTTATATAAATTTCCCCTTGCTTTTTATGTACTTTATCTTATACTCTTGCCTGGAGATATTAACTCCACTGTTTTATATACTACCAATATTATTTAATGACAACTGGTATCGTTAAGTTCTTCAACAGAACTAAAAACTTCGGATTCATTACTCCAGAAGATGGAAGTAAAGATGTATTCGTTCATGGAACAAATGTACTTGGTGAATCTATCGCTGATGGTGACACGGTAACATTTGAAGTAGGTGAAGGAAGAAAAGGTCCTGAAGCTAAAGATGTAACAAAAATTGCTTCAGCTGAAATGGAAATGGCTGCATAATTGAGTTACCAAACAAAAAGATCTTATACTTATTATATCACATATAATACACGAAGACTTTTTTGGGAAAAATCCGCTCAAGCGGATTTTTCTTTATTTTTGTTTTTTTAGGGATAATAGAACTTTTTGTGTGATTCTTTTTCAAGAAAATCGTTTATACTACTCTATATTTATATATTTTTTAAACGCTTCGCTAGACTTCTTTATCTATAAATAGATTACTGTCTCGTGGCGTGCATCTGGCGTATGTATTTTAGCCATACATTTTCTTCTATTATGCCATTTTTTTTACATCACTTTATAGCTTCTTGAGTTTCGTCAAATAATTTTTTCTATACATCCCACAAGGACCATATTGTTGGATGGCTGTACGATGCATTAATATACCATTTAACCTTGCCGTAACAATCAACCAAAATGAGGCTTGACTTTTTCTTAACAATATTTATTGTCAATAAAACAAAAAACAAATCATTATGGAACCAACAAGAACCATTGTAGCAATCTGTATATGTTTTTTTATTGTAGGTGTTATATTAACACTTGTATATATAATGAATAAAAAATATATATGTCCAAAATGTGGACAAAAAAAGTCTACAAACAAAAACGATATCTGCGAAGACTGTGCAGATATAGAGAAACTTGAAGAAGCGGCGAGCAATGAAAATATTTTGTGCCCGCATGACCAAACGACCATGAAAAAAGAAATTATTCATGATTTAGGCATTATTATCGACAGATGTACAACGTGTAATACCGTTGTCATCAAACCAGCTGATTTTGATACCATTATAAATTTAAATAATGCTCTTATCAATAAAGCAGTTTTTCAACCCTCATAAATTTTGGATTAATAATCCAAGATATAGTTAAACTCCGTAGACTTTTTGTTCTACGGTTTTTTTGAAAAAGAAAATCTTCAAAGCTCATTTCCATTGTCATCATAAGATAGGTAATTTATTCCATCAAAAGTAAAATATCCATGTTCATATAATAGATAATCATTTTTTTTGAATGGAAGTACATCTTTGGTTCTTTCATTATAGACAAAAAAATCTGTTTTTTCATTTTCTACAGATAGTTTATTCTTTTGATGATGAAGCAATGCTTTCGCTTCTTTTTCTGTTTTAAGCGTAAAATCTGATCGATAACAACGATGAATATTGTTTTTGTTTGGGACAAAAATATCGTCAGCGATATACATAGTCTCCTCAAGTTGAGTATTGGTCATTGCAATCAGTTCCTCTATATTTTGTATAGGTATTGCATGTCCAGAAGGCTTTATCAATTCTTCAAATATCATACAACATAAGCTATATTATAAAACTCTTCTTAATTCATCCAAAGTCGTATTACCTTGTAACATTTTGATGATACCATCCTCTTTTAGTGTCAAAAACCCGTTTTCTCTGGCTTTACCATACAAGTCCACACTACTTTTACCCTCTACAATCATTTTTCTTATATCATCTGTGATTTCAAACGTCTCTACAAGAGCTATTCTTCACTGATATCCCGTCCCATTACACTTATCGCATCATACAGTATCAGGAATTTTGCCATCGAAAAGCACTCCCAATTTTGGATCAAGATCCGTTAATTTTTTGAGTGTTTCTTTGATTTCCTCTTGTTCTCAGTAATTTGCTTCTCTTTTGATTCCACAAGAAGGACAAATTTTTCTGACCAATCTTTGCGCTATGATGACATTCAATGCTGGTGCTAACATATACGGTTCCACATCTAAACTTGTCAATCTTGGAATTGCCTCTATCGCAGAATTAGTATGTAATGTAGTAAATACGATATGACCTGTCAATGCAGCGTTGATAGCAATTTCAGCAGTTTCTTGTGATCTCGTTTCTCAGATAAGAATAATATCTGGATCATGTCTAAAAATGGCTTTGAGTCCTACTTCGTAGGTGTATCATTTATTATAGTTTATTTGTGATTGTTGGATGCCATTTACCTCATACTCGATGGGATCTTCCAAAGTAATTATTTTTCTTTTTCCATCATTTAAATAATGCAAAATAGTATAAAGTGTTGTAGTCTTTCACGATCATGTCGGTCAAGTAAATATCGTAATTCACGTATTTTTTTCTAAATTTCTTTTGAGAACTGCGTATGTCCTTTCTGTAAATCCTATTTTTTCAAATGTGGTAATACCTTTGGTTGGATCTAAAAATCTAATCACCGTACTTTCCGAAATCACTCCTGGCATAACATTTATCCTTGCATCAACTTTCCTTTGGTTACCATTGATGTCTGTCGCTTCAAATGAAAATCTCCCATCCTGTGGAAGGTAATCAATATTCATTTTTGTGCCAGAAATAAATTTTATTTTTTGAAGATATTTTTTGAAGTCATTATGCGTAAATCCAAGCAATTCTTGCAGAACTCCATCGACTCTAATCCTGACTACAATTCCATCTTCTTGTGACTGGAAATGTAAATCTGACGCTCATGTTTGAAATGCCAATCTGATAAATTCCATAATAAATTCACCTGGTTCCATAGTATCTCTTGTAGCAAATATTTTTTGAATCATTGCTATCGCTCATATTCATTCTGCTTGTTTTTGATCTTTTTCTGCTTTTCTTTTTTGCTGAGCAAGAGTCTCCATATCCGTATACCAGCTCATTGCATAGGCAAATCATTGTGGTGATGTATAAAACATCTCATACGTATATCATTTTTTTTCTAAACTTTTGAGTAAAGAAGTAAGTCACTGGGGAATGTTGTTTGTCGTAAGTATTTGGAGTGTATTTTTGGTTTTTGCAAAAATTAATGTCTCAATTTTTTGAGCAGTTTCTTGAGGAATAATTTTAATTTGATCAAAATTTGGACTTATTCCCTGTAAATCGTCGATTTCTAAAATACTTTTGCTGAGTGGATTTGCCATATTGCCGAACCTATTCAAATAGTAAACATACGTAGTATGATGTAAGTATATCCTGAATAGTTTTTTTTGCAAATCTACGGATTGGCACTCAAACAATTTTACTTGACTTTTTTGTAATAATTTATACAACGAACAAACTAATATAAAACCATAGTGAATGGGAAATATCAGTCATTTCACTCTTTCAATATTTCAATCTTTTCAACGATAATATGGCATTTACACCAGCGATTATACAATATCTTGATATCAAAAAAGCATATACTGATTGTATCTTGTTTTTTCGTATGTGAGATTTTTATGAAACTTTTTTTGAAGATGCAAAAACTTGCAGTAAAGTTTTAGACATTGTCTTAACCAGTAAAAACAAAAATTCAGAAAATTCTGTACCTATGGCTGGCATTCCTTACCATAGTGCGGATAAATACATCACTAAACTTATTGCAAATGGCTATAAAGTAGCTATCGCTGAACAAACTAGCGACCCTGTCCCTGGTAAAATCGTTGAAAGAGCAGTTGTCAACGTTATAACTCCTGGAACATATATCCAAGAAACCAAAAAAGAATTTATTTATACTATGGCAATTACTTTTGTGCCTTATATTGACAGACAAAATTATCATATTGCTCGAGGTGATTTTAGTATCGGTGACTATTGGACTAAAAGTTTTACTCATGTCGATGAAGCACTCAAATTTATCCTTACTATCAGACCGGTGGAGCTTATTTTTGACGTAAATTTTCCTGAAAAAGAAACTATAAGCGTTCCTTTACAACACTATATGACCTGCCTCATTTCTGTACGAGATTTGCCACCTGATCTAGAAAACTTTTTGGCAAATACTACACATGTCCAAAAACACACAAGCTATGGGAAAGCATTAGAAGCAGGAAGATTGGCAGTAACGTGTTTACTTTTTTATTATCTCAAACACACTCAAAAACATTCACTGACCAATATCACGAAAATATCCTTTCATAGCCAAGATACTTTTCTCATTTTGGATGAAGTCACGATCAAAAATCTTGAAATTCTCTCGTCAAGTTATGAACATAGTGAAAAATATAGTTTACTCCACAGCATAGACAACACCCAAACAGCTGGTGGATCTAGGCTTCTACGCTATATAATTACTAATCCTATCAAAGACCAGCATCAAATTACCCGGAGACTTGACAATATTGAGCACTACCTCAACAATGGCACTATGGAACGATGGAGCCCTTCACCACAGCAAACAAATAATGGCAGTATCCACAATGACTGGAAAAGTACACGCATTCATCAGCTTATCCATCATGTTCGTGATATATCTAAACTCGTAAGTACCTTACTATACAAAAAATTATTACCCAGTACATTTATCAAACTCAGATCAACTTTGCGTATATTTTTGGAAAATAAATTTTTGCTTGATGAATTGTGTCATCTAGGGCTCAGTGAAACTGCACAAAATTATGTCCAGCATCTCTATAATTACTTAGAACAAATTTTAAAAAATGATGAAGAATATAAAGATGATATAGATTTCATCCGTGATGGTTACCAAAATGATATAGATGAACTGAGAAAAATAGCGTATCATAGCGACGAGTTGCTCATGCAATACCAGCAAGAATTAGCACAAATCTGAGGCATACCCAATATAAAAGTCAAATTTATCCTAAATCAGTGATATTTTTTAGAAGTCACCAATAAAGATATCCAGCAATTTGAAAAACAAGTATTGAGTATACTGTGATGAGTAACTGATAACGAAAAAGATAAATATCACGTAATCCGTAGAAATACGTTGAAGGGAAGTCAGAGATATTCTTCTCCTTATTTAGAAGATTTACAAATAAATATATTAAAAGCCAAAGACACTTTACGTGCCTTAGAATTTAGTTTACTCCAACAAGCTCAACAAAAAATAACTGAGTGAATACAAGAGCTTAATGAATTTGCAGAAAAAATTTCTCGGCTTGATGTCTTTGTTTCTCAAGCTTTACTCGCAAAAGAAAAAAAATTTATAAAACCTGAATTTATTTGATGAGATACGCTTACCATCATAGAATGAAGGCATCCGGTGATAGAAAATCATCTTCCGAGTTGACAACAATTTATACCAAACAGTTTACAATTGGATGAAACTACTGATGAATGATTTCTTCATATTATTACATGACCTAATATGTGAGGTAAATCGACATATTTGAGACAAAATGCATTGATTGTTTTGATGGCTCATTGTGGGTTATTTGTTCCAGCAAAAGAATGTAAATTAAGTATAATGGATGCGATTTTTGCACGTATTGGTAGTGGGGATATCATCGCAAAAAATCAATCAACCTTCATGACAGAGATGATTGAAGTAGCCAATATTTTAAATAATGCAAGCAAAAAAAGTTTTATCATTTTTGATGAACTTGGTCGTTGAACTGCTACGTATGATGGACTTGCTCTTACCAAAGCAATTTTAGAATATTTAGTTACTCATGTCGGATCTAAAACACTGATTGCGACACATTATCATGAATTAATTCAGCTTGAAGAAACATTACCAGGCGTCAAAAATTTTTCCGTCAGTGTCTATGAAACAGAAAAAGAAGTGGTTTTTATGAAAAAAATAGTTAGTGGTTGAGCAAGCAAGAGTTACGGTCTTGATGTAGCAAAAATCGCAGGAATACCAAAAACAATTCTCGAACAAGCCAGAATATATTTAGATACTCTTGAACAGAAGCAAAGAAACAGTTATGAGGAGCAAGAAAAAATGGGCAAAGATGTTTTACCTTTTACTTTCCCACTCGAACAGCATTCCGAAATAAGTCTAGCATACGAAAAAATCAAGTCCTTACTGAAAAGCTATGATTTGAATGACATTACTCCCCTTCAGGCTTTACAGCTTTTGAGTAAAATCAAAGATGATTTGGAGTAATATCCCTTTGTGTAATTTTATTTTTTTACTATCCATACTATGGCATTACAAGAAAAATTATTTTTGGTCGCAGCTATACTTTTTTTTATCAGTGGATCTTTACTTATACTTACAAAATTTTATAGTGCATCAGCTACTGGCAATTTAGGATTTGTTTATTTTTGTTTGGGTATAATGTATATTTGTCTTTTTATATATACCAAGAATAAACGCCACAAAGACACAAATTCTTGATTGTCAAAATCACAAAAATCTACCTAAAAATACTATACAAGCCTCCACTCTCCTGTTTGGATATCTCCTAAACTATATTTTCCTTCACGAATTCTTTTGAGATCCAATACACGATACCCTATAACTTTAAACATTCTACGAATGTGTCTCTTTTTCCCTTCATTGAGGGTAATACTATAATGATACGGTTTTTTAAAGAGCGTGATTTTAATTGCTCTGAGAAATTCTCCCTCGTCATGTACTCATTGTAGTGCTTTTTTAAGATCTTCAGGAGGTAATGGACGGTCAAGTTCTATAATATATTCTTTTTCTATAGCAAATTTTGGATGTTCATATTCATGGACTAAAGCAGGATCATTGGTCAGAAGCAGTAATCAATGAGAATCTTTGTCCAATCTTCAGATATAATAATAATTAATATATTCTGGGGGAAGTAGCTCATAGATAGTTTTATTGTGCGGATCCGCTTTGGATGCGACATAGCCAATGGGCTTATTGAGCAGTATCAATGTTGGAGTCATTTGAGTTTCTTGGATAATTTCGTTTATTTCGTTGGTTGATGATTTAATAATAAGCTTATCTCCACTTTGAACTTCTTGGGTATATGAACTAATTTTTTTTCCATTTATAGATATAGATCATTGATCTACCAATGATACAAATTTTCTTCTCGAAAGTTGATGACAAGTCTGTATATAAGTGATTAAGCGCATTTTTTGACATAGAAATAAAAAAAAAACTCTATTTTTATCTAACCACAAAAAGAGAACCATAAGGCCCTCCTTCTAGTGATTGTACAGCGAGAATTATTCTGCTGTAGCAGCAGGAGCAACTTCTTCAGTTGTAGTTCCTGTAGTAACTGTAGTTTCTTCTGTAGGAGTAACTTCTTCTACAGTTGGAGTTGTTGTTTCTTCTACAGTTGGAGTTGTTGTTTCGTCTTCTACTGCTGGTTTATCCATACATCCAGCAAAAAGAGCAACACCAGCTACCAAAACTCCTAGAGTTAATAATTTTTTCATAGCAACAGTATTTATCATATAAAAAAAATAGATGCACCCGGTATATAAAAAAATCTGATACAATTGCAAGAGTATTATTGACAATTTTACATTTATTTTAAAGACGTTCTTTTTTTTACATATATTATTTTGACAAATAGGAGTGAAAACCATATAATACTATATATACATATTTATTTTAGCTAGAACGTACAAGTGGATGGATACTCTCCAAACCCAAATCATATATCGTTATAAAAAAATATTCACTTTTTTTTTCCACTATTTCATTTTTTTGCTCGCTATTGGTGGCATCTTTTTACTATTTCAGCGTATAATACTGCAGTCTGCTAGTATACAAATATTTCAAACAAATGATGTCTTTCTCCTTCAAAAAACAAAACTTATCGCAGAATTTAGTAAATTTCTCAAGCAAAATATCAAAGACAATGATGTCAATATTTATGTCCTTCAAGGTGATTTTCAAACTAAACAATGATTTATTACTTCTGTAAACAATCTGATTGGCTATAAAGGCTTTGTCTTACCAAGATATTTTTATATGTATACCACAATTCCCGTAAAACAACTTTATTATTTTTCTGGAGATGCGTATGATATAAATGAATTGGAAAATTTTGTAAATACATTTATCTTCACAAAAAAAACAACTCTTACAAAACCATTTACTCGTGTACAGTTACCTTTGACAACGTCATTACGTGATGATTTTAATCTTGCTTGTATATTTGAAAATAAATTTTCTACTACCACGTGCAACTATTATCTCAATACATTTTTGGATAGCTTTTTTGTCTATACACTCTCAGCAGATTATGATTGACTTAAAAAGATTTTTGATGCCACAGCAGACTCACCGACTCAAAAAGGAAAATTTTGTGAAGGTCTCTCTAAATATCTCTTGTATAGTAATGATTATAGTACGCCTATAGAGTGAATTTTTGATTTGTGTGGCACAATATATCAAGAATTATTTAAAAAAACTACGCTTTTTATGGAGATACAAACTACGCTAGAAAATCAAACATTTGATAAAATCACCTATAAAGATGCCACACTCAATAGTTACAAACTTTTTTCTTATCAACAACAAATATATCAAGATTTTCTCATTAATAAAGCAGATACCTACAAGATTACTATGTATTTGGATTTTGTCAGAGAGCTTCTCAAAAAATCTCTTACTGATCAATTTCATAAAGAAGAAATTTACCGATATAACAACAAATACTTATCTTTGGCACTCGAAAAACTTGCCTACCAATCTACATTATTTACCCAAAATTTTGGAGGAAGTAAGATTACTTCGCTTCTGACTATGATAGCAACACTCAATGAATGAGAGCCAATGTTGTGATTTACTGGACTCATCAGTGAAATTATCAATAAAAAGCTTATCCCTACTCAAGAAATGTACACATGATCCAATCCTACTACAAGTATAGCAGAAAAAATACAAACAAAACTCAAAAATATTGCTTATCTCACGATAGAAAAACAAAGCATTTCAGAAACTATTGTCGATATTATTGGCTATTTGTCCTTTACTGCTCCTGACACAAAAAAAATAATCAAATCACATATCATTATGCAATATACCAATGATCTTTTGTTGATCAAAAGTATTGAACTCCAAAACAATCCTGAAATCAACGAAGTAATCAAAAATCTCCTTATAATTCAAAATTTTGCCCTTGGAGAACTTTATAGTTATATTGCAAAAAATCTTGTATTTTACGGGCAAGAAAACATCCCTACGACTATTGATCTTTGTCCTGTTGTAGAAGCGCTCAAAGACATAACGATCATTACCTGTACGCCAACTGCAGTAACTATAGATAACAACAATATACGCTACAAATTTACCATAAAAAATTGAGGAATTGAACAAGTAAGCCTCTCTGATATTTCATTGGAAAATAGTATCAAAGCATCTTATAGCACTATCATTAAAGATAAATATACCCTGACTGACACTATTCAAGCGATTATAGAATACAAAGCTCCTGTTGCTTGACATGAATGAACAACTAATGCCATTATGGTTTTTGAAAAGATTCAACAATATCTAGGCATCAAGGCTAATGACATCGCGGATAGTAGTGGGAAAATTTTGGTAGATATTTCCCTCGGAGGTATTAATTTTATCGCCAATTATTCACTCAGTACTAGCACTCTTTGACCTTGGTATTTCAAAGATATACAGGTCAACAATAAGCCCTATATGATACAAAATCTCAATTTACCGCTTGATGATCCACACCAAAACAGTATAAATACTTTTGTTATTGATCCACTCAATGCCATCAAAACAGTAGATTTTACTGCCCGACAAAACTATAATGAATTTAAAAAGCAATAAGACACTGCTACCTTTGTACATTTAAAATTTATTTTTGGTGATATGTATAAAAGATTTTCTCTTAACGAACTAAAAACCGTTCAAAACACGTTTATTAGCAATTTTTATGGTGTCCTCAAAAAAGAACATTGTATGATGACGAGTGATTTTTTCAAAAAAATTTTTAAAGAGTGAGATGAACTTTATTATATGTATAGAGGTGATTTTATTTTTAGATTTCAAAATCACAATAATACTTATACACTGATGGATGAAAAAGAAAAAATACAAATTGTATTGGAAGATGCAGAAAAAAGGGAGTTTCAGGATATGGTAAAAAATTTTATCCTCAAAAAAGAGAAGACCCTCTGACAAAAATCCATAGAACAGATACTTTTGGACGAATTCAATACATGAAATTATTCGACTATCGGATGAAAACCTTATCTTGTTTACGATATAGAAACAGATACAAATATTTCAAATCTCAAAGAGACTCAATTTCTCATTGCTTATGCAATGTATCCTACGTCATCCAATAAAATGACCTACGAATATATTGACCAAGAAGGACTCCAAAAATTTGTCCAGAAAATGCTTGATTTTGATGGATATATTGTATGATTTAATAGCATTGCATTTGATAATATAGTATCTGTATACAATGTAGGTGGAACTGAAGACGATATAAAAAAACTCAATGAAAAAAGTATTGATCTTTTTCTATTTGTACAAGCTATGACAGGCAAAAGATTAGGGTTAAACAAAATAGCTGAGGCATTGGTTAATGTAAGTAAGACACTCACTTCGTGAGCGGAATGAGAAATATTATATAAAAAATATATAGAAGAAAATGATATTGATGCATTGGAAGAATTTAAAAAATATTGTAAGAATGACGTGAGGATGACTTGATTGATTTTGTTGTATTTCATGCACTTCAAAAAACTTTTTATTGAGTGACAAGAAATCTGTTTTAGTCTCGAAGAGTTAATAGAAAAATCTCATCAAGAAATAAAAAATACGCATCATATGATAGGACAAAATATGTTTGAATAATGTTAAAGTTTTATTTGCTATGTTGGATAAGTCTATGAGTGTTCAATCAAAACTTAGAACATTTTATGATGCTCAAGCGGAAAAATATTTTCTCACGAGAAACAAACATCGAGCTGATGCAGATATTTTTTTACATGAAATACAATCTTGCAACAAAAAAACTATAAATATTTTGGAATTTGGATGCTGAAGTGGTAGATTATTAGCACATCTTGGGAATATACCGTGAATAAAAATACATTACACTGGAGTAGATCTGTCAAAAAATCTTCTTGCCATTGCAAAAAAACAGTTCGATACGAAAAATTTATCCATGATATCTACAGCAAAATTTGTTTGTGATGATATTTTAACATATATCACATGATGTAAACAGGAGTCCTTCGATTTTGTCATCGGGATAGCAAGTTTCCAACATATTCCTACCGTCAGAGAAAGATTTTTTTTGACTAAAAATATATATAGGATATTGAAATATAATGGGAAAATTATGATGAGCAATCGATCGTTTTCCCGACGATTTATCAAAAAATATCAAAAAAATCTTATAGATGCTCTACGAAAATATATTGTATCATTTGGTAAACATCAACGAAACGATATTATGATTCCTCGAAAACATGAAAATACTATCGTCAAAAGATTCTATCATATCTATACTCTTGCAGAACTTAAAAAATTTATAGCACTAAGTGGGTTTATTATTGATACACTTTGATATCTTGGCCACACATGAATGGTTCATTCTTCTCGAAAAGATGCTAAAAATACGCTTGTCATAGGTACAAAAACTATATTTAGATGAAAAAACTAAACACATTTTGTCTATTATCTTCTTGAAAAACACAATATATTTGATATGCTAATGTTTTATTGTTTTACCCTATAGAGCATGAAAAAAAACTATCTCATATTGGCCAGTGGATTATTATTTTTGTTTGGATGTACTACACAAAACTGAGACACTCAAACTGGAACGTGAGCTACTTCTTCTATCGATCAGACTACAATAAAATGGCAAAATTATGACAACAAACAAGATGGATTTTCCATTCAATTTCCTGGAAATCGGACTTTTCAAGAAAACGTTTATGGATCATCTATCATATTTTTTACTCCTGTACTCACTTGAGACAACCTCAAAGAAAATGTTGGTATCATCAAAAAAACTTTGGATAAGGACTATTCTCTTGATGAATACTATAGCATCACAAAATCAGAACTCATAAAACTCATCCCTTGATTTACAGAAATAAGCAATGAAAGTCTCAAAATCAATGATATTGATGCAAAAAAACTCATCTATACGGGGACACAATCAAATAGTATTTTAAAATGGGAACAAATATATCTGATCAAAAACAAAGCCGTATATATCATCACGTATACAGCTACAGACGCCACTTTCGATGATTTCGCGACAAAAGTGGATGAAATGGCTACGACACTAGAATTACAATAAGATATTATGTATTAAAAAAACTCCTGATTGATTTTCAGGAGTTTTTTATATCCATTAATACATGGATAAAGTTTTTTTTAATTCTTTATACCTATATACTATACTATTTATTCCTTCCTTATTTGGAAAGAAATCAGGGTAAATGCACAGAAAAATTCCTGTATATGGTCGTGTAGTATTGGTAATACTACCCTCACCTATAATATAGTGTTTTCGATTACATACACCTTTTTGGTGTTTGCAATGCACATCTTGAAACATATCAAAAAGATCTGATATTGGTGTTTCTTTTGTTATTGGAGCTATCGCCTCCGTAGGAGTCTTTCCAAATGACAAAGTATTTGGGATAATTGGCTCCAAATCGTTTGATTCAAAGCATTCTCTTTCTGCGAAAGAAAGATTATCTTCACTCAGAGAATTTTGAACTAAATCGTGAAAAGGCGTTATCCCTTGGCATGTACTCAGTACGTGTGTCCATGAAATACTTAATTTCGGGTCAAACACATCTAATAAATACACGTCCGTGTATTTATTTTTTTTAAGTGTTTTAGTTAATAATTTTTTTATTTTACCATCAATGGTGATGGTAGTGTTTTTGGGTGATATTTTTTGAAGAAGACAAATATCACGTAGCTCTTCAGCCATGAAGAGTCCAGTTTCATCTTTTGCTGTCGGTGGTAAGCAAAATGATGGATGTAAAAAATTTCCCATGTTTTGTTTTTTTTGTTTTCTATATTATACATAATTTATATGAAATAGCAAGTCATATTTTGACAGGTTGATTATATGTTTTGATTTATAGCTCGCATAAAAATAGCTGAGCTTTGTCCGACATTGAGAGATTCTTTGATACCTTTCATGGGAATATGAACTACCTTATCAACCAGTTGTAATGTAGTATCCAAGACACCATCCACTTCATTTCAAAATATCACCGCAGTACCCGTATGATTATCTCTTTGTAATGAAGCTAAATCTACAGATGTATCTGTAATCTCTGCAGCGATAACCAATAAATTTTGTTTTTTAGCTTCATCAATGGCTTCGGGAGTATATCCAAATTGTTTAAGTCCAACATTGGTTTCTGCACCCAATGAAGTCTTTATTACTTTTTGCGTATCTAATGGCGAAGGCGTATATCATGTCAATCGCACTTGCCAACCTAAAGCGTCTGCAGTACGAATGATATTGCCTACATTATATGCAGAGCGAATATTTTCTAGGATTATTACGTTCATTATCTTTATAGGTAAGCAATCAAAAAAATGATGAAAAAATCAGATATATGTTTTTATGTTTGATTGAGAAATTTTTCTCTATAATTTTCTGCATAATAAATTTTAGATGCTTCTTTGGCTCATAATCGCCTTTTTGTGACTCATTTTCCGTTAGCATCTGCGATAATAGGACGATCATTTGCTATTCATGAAAGAAATCACACATGACCACAATTTTTATTATCTACAAAAAAAAGAAGTGATCATATTTTTGGCATAGTACCTACTAATTTATTGCCTCAAAACTGTAGTGTTTTGGTGGGTTGAATTTTTTTAAACATATTATTTGCCCCATATACGCTTGTTTTGATGAGATTTTTATTTTTTGGATCAGTCTCTATTTGTGCTAATACTTTTTTGACAAAAGTATCACAAACTAGCTTCCCAGGTCACATTCCATAAGGAATTTTTTTGGGTCTATCCGTAAATGTACTTACCGTAGTAAGTATTGTGTCTAAATAATAACTATTTTTTTCTTGTTCCAACTTTTGAGACATATCATGTAAGGTATTGTCTATATATGGCTGAATTTCTTTGGATTTTGACTTCATGGTCTGGACAATTGTAGCAACTGCATTTGCTTCTTGCTTGGATAAGATATCTTTGGGTGTCTCTCTTGTTTCTGCTCACATTTTACATTTGTATATACAATAAAATACTTGAGCTTTGGCTATTTTGTGTAGTATACTTTTTTATTTTAATTTTACAAGAAATATTGATTTACTTTATGACTTCATTATATAGATATGCATTTATATTGTTATACTGTTTTTGATGGGAATTACTGAATTTTTGGCAACGTATATCACAGCATTTATCCAGCAAACTGGCTATATAACTGTTTTTGTATGAATGATTATGGAAAGTATGATTTTTCCTATACCGAGCGAAGCGATTATGCCATTTGCATGATTTTTGGTAGCTACAAAACATTTTAGTCTCCGATGAGTTATTGTCGTAAGTACGATAGGAAGTATCATCGGATCGTTGTTGTCGTATGCAATTTGATATTATGGAGGGAAACCGTTTATCAGAAAATTCTGAAAATATTTTTTGTTGGATGAAGAAGAACTAGAACAAACAGAACATTTTTTCAAGAAAAAATGAAGTATTACTATTTTTATCAGTAGATTTATACCAGTAGTAAGGCATCTTATCTCTCTGCCTGCGGGGATGGGAAATATGAATCTGACGAAATTTGTCATATATACCACAATCGGTGCTGGACTTCGAAACACATTTTTGACACTCGTCGGGAAATATTTAAAAGAAAATCGAGAATTGGTAATGCAATATAGTAAAATCGTGGATATTGTGGTTTTGGCTATTTTGATTTGAATTGTCGGACGATTTGTCTATCGCCAAATCAGTAAAAGAAAAAAACGTAAAAGCATGTCTTAATTTTTACTTTCTTTGATAAATTCTTTATTTTCTGTCTCTCTTTTGAGTTTATTAATGCCACTACTGATGGCATTTTTTCTCTTTGACAGTACATAACTACGCAAATGATCTTGATAATACCTAGGATTTGGAAGAATAGCTGCAAGCAGTGTGGCTTGATAACGCGTAAGCTTATCGGCAGATGTGTCAAAATAATATTGTGCTGCTTGCTCGATTCCGTAGATACCATCGCCAAACTCAATGATATTGAGATAGACTTCTAGGATTCTTTCTTTACTTCGTCATAGCTCCATCAAGACCGTAAAATATGACTCCAAAGTTTTTCTAAAAAGAGAACGACCTTGCCAGAGAAAAAGATTTTTTGCGGTTTGTTGGGTAATAGTACTTCATCATATACGTAAAGATTTATTTTTGACATTTTGCTGTATCGCACTCCAGATAGCATCAAAATCAAAACCATAATGGTCCAAAAACTTTTGATCTTCACCAGCCATAACTGCGTATATACTGTAATCAGAAATTTTTTGGATAGGCACTCGGGTGTATTTGGGCAATATTGGTTTGCCACTTATCACTTGCTCAAAAAACCTTGTGATCATAAGTGGTGTCATGCCTGGATTTTCCCATTTATACAACAAAACAAAATAGAGCGAAATTATAAGAAAAATTAGCAGTACAGATCTCAGTCGTCCTTCTAGGTTTCGAAAAAAAATATTTATTTTTTTATATACCTTGCTCATCATATTTGACCTATATTGTTTGTAGAGAAAAAAACAAAGGTTTTTTTCTCGTAGCTTTTTGTGGATACTTATTTTTTCTTGCTTCACTTTTATTTTTCCTTACAATTTTTGGATTTATCATTTAGTATTCAAAAAAATTTATGATACTTGGACTTGCTCCTATGGACGGATTTACTGATTGTGCCTTTCGCCAAATAACGAAAGAAATTTTTCAGCAATACTGAGAAAAAGAAAAATATGAATTAGTTTTATGGACAGAATTTATGAATGCTGATGGATATATTATCAATCCTTTGGGGGTCATTAAACACCTTTTGACTGATAAAAACCAATTTCCTATTATCGCTCAAATATTCTGAGGAAATGAAAATATGTTGAGCAACTGTTTTGCAGATATTCAAAAAAAATATGCAAAAGTCTTTGCTTGAATCGAATTGAATATGTGATGTCCAGCAAGAAATGTGATGAATACTTGAGGATGAAGTGCTTTATTGAAAGATAAAAAACATACATTGGAGATTATAAAAAAACTTTCATGAATTCTAAAAATACCATTAAGCATAAAAACAAGAATAGGTATCGATCAAGATGATATTGATAAACAAATGAAGTTTTTAGTCGAAGTAAGCAACTATGTAACCATGATTACCATCCACGGAAGGACAATGAAACAATGATATTCTGGGGAAAGTAATCGGGATTTTATTTATACGCTAAAGAAAAAAGCTGATAAAAAATGTAAGATAATTGGTAACTGATGAATCACTTCATATAAACAAGCAATTAATTATTCAAAATGAATATATACAACATATAGCGATTTTGATTTTCACGAATCTGTAGATCAGCTTAAAAAGAGATGACTTATTACTGATGGGAAATACCTTCCCTACAACCCATTATTACAAACAAGAGCCAGAGAATTAAGAAAACAAATGACTCCTGCAGAAGAGAAAATACGAAAACAGTATTTCAAATTTTTAGATATAAATATTTTAAGACAAAAAGTTATAGACCATTATATTGTGGATTTTTATATTCCTAGCAGAAGTTTAGTCATAGAAATAGATGGAGATACTCATTTCAATAAAGAAGCTGAATGATATGATGAAGCAAGAACAAAAATATTAGAAGCATATGGATTGGAAGTACTAAGAATAACTAATGATGAAGTATATAATAATTTTGATGGTGTATGTAAAACAATTGAAGACAGAATCACCTCTAACTATAATATATATAAATCACCCTCACCCTCTTTAGCAAAGAGGGAACGTTATTTAGCTTCCTCCTTTGCTAAAGGAGGTGCCCGTAGGGAGGATGATTTTCCTATTGATTGAGTGATGATCGGTCAAGCAGCTATTGGAAATCCACGAATCTTTACTCCCCATATACCAAGCAGAGAAGAAATAAAAGCAACTATTTTGAAACATCTCGACTATATGATTGGTTACGAAAATTATTTTCAAATACAGAAATCTATATATACAAATGTAGTAACGATGCCAAAACATTTGGAAATCAATATCAAAAACCCACAAGCGATTACGCTTGCAGAGTTTAGAAAACATTTGTTTCAATACGTAAAATGAATCCCGTGATCCAAAGAGTTTAAACAGAAAGTCAGCACCATCAATGAATATACATCACTCGTCGAAGAAATTCAGAAATTTTTTAGTTAAATTTGCATCTTGATTATATTTCACTACAGTACATAGCATGAACTACGAACGCTTTCAGCATGATATCGATGGCACCAAAAAATCTATTTTTTTGGTAAATATGACCAAGGAGATTACTCCGTATTTTTCTCAATTGGCAATTCAGGGCATAGAAAAATATCTCAAACAAGGAAAAAAAATCTGAATCCTCGTCAACAAGAAAGGCTACTCCGGAGGTATCATCTGTCACGACTGCGGACATATTCCCAAATGTAAAAATTGTGATGTAAGCATCAGTTATCACAAGATCGAATCGTGAGAAACTATCGGACTTTGTCATATCTGCAAAACGCAGTATAATGTGCCTACGACCTGCCCTGCCTGTCATGGACACAAGATAAAAGAGTTTGGTCTGTGAACACAAAAAGTCGCTGAATATATCAAAAATGAATTTGGCAAAGACTCACTAATTATCGAGTCCGAAAGTGTCAGATCACCAAATAAAATTGCTAAACTTTTGGAACATATAAGTGATCATCAAATAATTATTTGAACGTCATTGCTCGCTACGCCTATCAAAAATTATCCGCTTGACCTCATTATATTTCTCAATGCAGACCTGTGATTGAACATCCCTGACTATACATCAGCAGAAAAAAATTTTTATTTTCTTTATGAAGCTTTTGTAAAACACGCTACTAACAATTTTATTGTACAATCATTTAATCCAGATCAGTACAGTATTCGTAATGCTTGCAGGATGAGCAAAGAAAAGTTTTATGAAGAAGACAATGAGTTTAGACAAGCAAATGGATATCCGCCTTTTGGTGAGCTGTGTCTTATTCTCTATAAAAATGAAATAGAAGAAAGCCTTTATACCAAGGTCGATACTTTATATAAAGACCTTCTTTATCTCAAAGAAAAATATCAACTGACTGCTATCGAGATTTATTCGACTCCCCCGCTTATCTACAAAATGTTTGGAAAATATAGATACAACATTATTTTGAAATGACCAAACGTGAGGCAGTTTATGGACATCATTTATACTAAGTTACATCTCGCAAAAAAGGGATTTAAAGTAGATTGGATGGCGGAAAGCATTGTGTAAGATGTGTAATCATAAACAAATCCACCCTCACCCTCCTTTATCAAGGAGGGGACGCTTCTCCCTTGATAAATGGAGATGAAGCGGGATTTGTTAAAAAGTTTAAATAAAAAAGACTCCTGCGTAAAACGAAGGAGCTATAATATTTTTTGAGTTAAATTTTATCATCGGGATATAATACAGTATACCAACATTTTAGCTTAAAGATTTCGTCTTCTGTCTTTTTAATACTAATCAGTATCTCTAGTTGATCTATCGAACAATCCTGCATATAAACAGATTTTTCAGATGTGATCTTTTTTTTAAGATTATCCAATTTGTTTTCATTTTGTTTTATTTTATCTTTAATTTTTTTGGCTTCTTTCTCAATAATATCATTATTATTAATGATAGTATTATTTAGAAATAGCCATGATATACACACATTACATACTACTACCCCACCTATTAGCATAAATATGCATGCTACTATGTTTCTTCTCCAAATTTGCATGAACGAAGACTCAGAACTCAAATAGGATATACCAACACATAGAAGTATGATAACTGCAGATAAGAAATAAAATCTACGTGATTTTATTGTGTATAAATATTGTTGTATCATCTGATTATATTGATGATATTTTACCTTGTCTCTTCTCATTTTTTTTTTTATTTTTTAATTATTGGTTTTTTATTTTTTTTGTTTTATACAGATCACCTGAGATATGTTTTGAAGTATATTACCAGGCGATAGCAATATATTCTCTTGTAGTTACAGTCTTACAGAGCGCTACTTTTGGTAAATCTAGAATTTTGAATCCATGCAGGTTTACTACAATAAAACTGTTGCCTTTTCTGATGTCCACTCGTAATGGTCTTTCATGATCAAAATGTTTGGAAGCAGAAAACTGTTTTTTGAGTGCTTCCCAATTTTTGCCATATACCGGCACATAACCAGCATATTCAGGCAATTCATTCCAATGTTCGCCGAAGGCGAAATGAGATCCTATATTTTTTTTTGTTTTTTGATTACTCATAACGATTGTTTCTTTTAATTATTGTTTTTTTTATTTGTTTTATACAGATCACCTGAGAAGTGTAATGTCCTTCCATCTGGCGAATCGTAATAGAAGCCTAGTACTACAAACTGCTCTCCTGGAAGATGGTAGAATATTCCTAACTGATCTCTGTTACCTATCCATTGCATATAATCTTTGACTGCTGCCCATTCAAATTCATAGGTGCCAGTCATGTCGATCATAAACTGACAACGACTATGCCCCACATCTTCCAATGTAACCTGATTATAGGTTTCATACGTTTCTTTTCCCTCAGTCCAAAGTGTAATGGTATCGCCAAGTCTTCTGAGTGAATCCATGGAGATGGTAGAGATTTTTTTTGAAGAATCTGTTTGGTCTTCTGTACTTTCTTGTTTGCTGTTTTGACAGCTTGATAATGCTATACCTAATAAGGTGCATATCAAAAGATTTTTTGTTTTCATTTTTTTATTTTCTTTTAATTATTGTTTTTTTTTATTTGTTTTACTCATAATCCCGTGCACTACAGGCAAGAAATCGAAGTGATGATGGCGGGGAATAATTTCACGTCTTACGACGTTATCACCCCAATGCTCTAAAGCATCTTTTTCACTATGTGCCCATACGATAACTTTTGTATTATGCATATGTTCAAAATAATGTCTATAGATTGCTTGGCCTATTTGTGCGTCAATAACGCCAAAATGTCCGTATCCATACATGTGTGGATAAATAATTACCACATCATAATGAAAATCTGGCAGAGAACTAAGTAGGAAAAATTTATGGATAGACATACAATATTCTACATCGTAATATTGTTGCATAGTTTGATAATAGGTGTGATGTGAATGATACGCGGGATCAATCACAAGAATCTTTTTGTTTAACATTTTTTTTATTTTTTTGTTTATAATTTTTTATGTTATACTTTTATTTGTTTTAATGTCAAGCATTATTGTATATAATTTTGTTTATAGATATTAAATAATAGCAATGTTACATGTTTTTTTGCTTCTCGACCAAATTTTGAGTATACTTATAAAGAAATAATGACACCTTTTACTATCACTTTATATTACCTATGAACGAAATCATCACCAATGTCGTCTATGATACAAACTATAGCCCACAAGTAATTGATGGTGGGTACCCTGTATTTCAATTACCGAATACTCCAGAAAAATTATGATTTTTTGATAAACTTTTATCAGAAATTTTTCCTAGTTTATTTGAAAAAAAATGAAATAATATATTGTGAGGTGCCCATAAAAAAATATTGCCAGAAAATACTCTCATCAAAGATAAAGAGCTTAGAGAACAAGTAAAATATTTACTTGAATTACCTGATGAACAATATAATGACCAAAAATTAACTAGTAAAATGAGACAATATATTACTGAGACAGAAAAAGAATATACTAGCGTGATCAATGATTATAAAACACACATTGCACCTTCTTACTGGGAATTTAAGCCAACCCATTATAATGTGTCAGGAATTTTTTGAAAAACGTATTATGCACAAAGTTATCCATCATATATTGACGCACTCTGGACGAGAGACATGTTTGGTTTCCATGCAAAATGGGATATGACATGGTTTGTGTATCCGGAAGATGATGCGGCAATCCAGTCTATGCTAAAAAATAGAGCAACTCAGCTCAAAGCAGAAGTGAGAGATGCGATGCAAAAAGGCATCACCCTTGATATGGAAATCGAACAGCAATATAGAGATGTTGAGATGATTAGAGAAAAACTTACTACCCGTGAAGAAAGATATTTTGAAAATTCGTTTTATATCAATATTTATGATGATACAGAAGAGAAGCTTAAAGAAACTGGGAAAAAAATAGAACAAAAAATATCAGGATATGGAATCAGAATCAAAAATGCAATCCAGAGAATGGATGAAGGGTTTGCTTCCGGATTGCCGATTTGCTCAGATGAACTTGCTATCAGCAGAAGCTCAGTCACTTCATCACTTGCTGGGGGATTTCCTTTTATTTCCAATGATATGGTAAGTGAAACCTGAATTCTTTACTGAATAAACTTGCATACTTGAGGACTTGTAATCTTTGATAGATATGATCTTAAATTACCAAACATGAATAGTGTGATTCTTGCTACTTCTGGAGCTGGAAAATCATTTACTGTAAAACTAGAAGTACTGAGATATCTCATCAATGATATTGATGTTATCATTATTGATCCAGAAAACGAATACAAAGCGCTCTGTGAAAAAGTAGGTTGAACCTATGTAAACATCGCAACAAACTCTCAACAATATTTAAATCCGTTTGATATTCCGCCAAAAATTGAAGATGTAGAATATGGAACGTGAGATTTATTGAGAAGTCAGATAATGAGTTTGATTGGAATGATTCAGATTTTAATTTGATGATGTACGCCAGAAGAAGAAGCATTACTTGATAAAGCCCTGCAAAGCACATATGCATTGAAATGATTTTCGTTGGATAGTGAATATTACGAAGGTAAACAACCACCAATTATGGGCGATCTTATGAATGTGCTTGAAGGCATGGAGGGGTGAGATAGACTTGCGCTTAGACTGAGTAAATATGTAAGTTGAACGTTTGGAAAAGTATTTAATAATTATACCAATATTGATATCAACAATAAACTTACGGTGATTAGTATCAGAGATTTGGAAGATGCACTCAAAACACCAGCAATGTTTAATGTGCTCAACTGGATCTGGACCAAAGTAAGATCTCACAAGAAAAAAAGGATGCTTGCTTGTGATGAAGCATGGATTATGTTTCAAAATGAAACCTCAGCAGAGTTCCTTTTTGGACTTACGAAGAGAGCAAGAAAATACGGATTGTGAATTACTGTTATTTCACAAGATATCGAAGACTTTGTAAAAAGTAAATATGGGAAACCCATTATCTCCAATTGTGCATTGCAAATATTATTGAAACAATCAACTACTTCGATCAAAGCGCTAAATGCACTTCTTGGACTCTCTGATGCAGAGCAAAGAAGACTCGTCTCAGCTGGCATTGGAGAATGACTTATTTTTGCAGGAAATCAACATGTGGGAGTAAAAATACTTGCCTCACCAGAAGAAAAAACATTTATCATGACGGATGTAAAATAGAAAAAGTAATTACCCCACCCTCAATCCCTCCCCATGGTATGGAGAGGGGTTGGGGTGAGGTAACAAAAACACATCATTTATCATTGTATTCTAGTATGGTTGAAGAAACGAAAGTCCAAGACACCAATACCAAGACACAACTTTCGCTAGCAGCAGCGCTGTTTTTTTCTCCATTGGTACAAAATATGCTTAATAAAAATACTCGAGATATTAGTGAACAAGATAGAGACTTTATTTCTGGATATATTAAATTTGGGTATATTACGATCCTCTTTGGCATCATTACGATAGTGATGTGAACTATGAATTATCTGTTTGCGTTGAATATTTTCAATATCGTGTATACTATCAGTATATTTATTTTGATTTTCTTATTGATTATCAGTGTAGTCAGCATCCTTTCTGATATTCGTCTCTTAAGATGAAAAACAACCTTTGCCAATCCTTCTATCATTTGAGGAAGTAAAAAAGATATTTTGATCAAATATTTACCACTCTATAATCTGTATCTTTGGTATCAATCACATACTTTTGATACACCAAATTGGCGAATCAAAGAATCTATCCTTTTGCGAACACTTGTGTTTTGCTGAAGTATGACATGAAATATACCTATTACTACAGCGCTATTTTTGATGCTTATATTAAGGATCGCATCACTTATGTCAGATATTGATTTTTTAAATACTCCTGTCAAACGCAAGCTCAATAAACTATTTACTAAAAATCCTGAAGAACTTCGATGATATATAACTGGCTTTATCGTATATTTTGCAAAATCATGTATACATCTCTTTAGTCCTATGAAACCTTACACACTTCATGATGAAATCACTAAAGAAAAAGAGGTATTTAGTCATATTCTCACGCTTCAAAACAATACAAGCATTATCTTAGAATATATTCTCTGATTATTTTTGACGGTTTGATTTGTATATGGTACTAAACTTGATATGAACATATGGACTTACTATGTTTGATTTTTATGACTTGTTGCAAGATATATCCTCATGATATTACAACTCAAGCATCTTCCTCATCTTCCTATTGCAAGAGAAATTATGCTTTGTATAAACAAAATATTGTCAATATTCCAAAAAAAATCTTTTACACCAAACGTATAAACTAATGGACCACACAGCAACCTTCGCCACTCGTCTAAGTAAAATCCTTGCATCTTTGATGACGATAGCTTTTTCACTGATAGC
>CAYRIQ010000008.1:0-8879 GCA_964424505.1 uncultured Candidatus Peribacteria bacterium
TATCATATTATATACTTTTGTAAAGTGTAACCCTAATTGCAGCAATTATAACAATATTTGACAAGATGACACATTTCGGTTATAATGAAAACATATCTATTATGCTTATAGAAAAAATATACCGTAATTATAGATAATATTACTCAACAAAAATAAGTTTTTAGTTTTTTTACCACAAAAAAATGTGAAAGGAATGATCACCCGAGCAACCACAAATAAATGAAAAAGATGAAAAAGGGTATGCACTAGCAGTAGTAGAGAAGGCTGTTTCTGTAGAAACATCAAACCTCAAAACAGAAGTAACATCGACACTAGAAGTAGACGATATGCACTTTCCCTTATACAATGGCATAACACAACAAGATGTACAAGCTGCAATCAATACATTAAAAACAAATAATCCAGCGAAAGCAAAAGAGATGATACCACTTCTTAAAAAGACAGATATTATTGCTATACAAAAAGCGCTTGGTATGATTGAATGAGATGTAAATATAAACAATAACGCTGACGGTAAGTTTGGTAGAAAAACATTAGCCAATCTCGCTGCAGGTAAGGTAGTAGAAATTAGTATAGAAAACAAAAAAACATATACTACAGAAGAAGTAAAGGATCTTATAGAAAAAGATACATGGGCAAATGATAAAATCAAAGAGAAAATCATAGCTTTTCTTGCTAATAACAACATTCCATGATTACAAGAATATGTATATAAAGAAAGAGGTGGTGAAGATAGAATGAATTCATGGACGGCTAATGGTCGAGATGGTAAATTATGACAAAAAACACTAGATGCTATAAAAGCACTAGAAACAATAGCTGATGGAAAAGAAAAAAATGATGATGACTTAAAAAATATACCAAATCCTAAATCTATAGAAAAAAAGAACAAATCAACATCAAAAGAAAAAAACAACAAATGACCAGAAAAAACCACTCAAAAAGATGAATTTGGAAACGAGATACGAAAAATAACTAACATAAATCAGGTGCCGAATACGAAACGAACGGATAAAAAGGTATATTATATATATCATTCAAGTGGAGAAATAAAATATCAATTCTATGGAAATTGAAGATATTATGAACGAAAAGATACAAAATGAGATGAATTGGTAGCAAAATGAAATTGGAAATATGAGGTAGTAAATACAAAATCTATCACTAAAGATGATATAAAAGACCAATTAGATGATCAATTTAAAAATGATACAGCATTAATTACCGCCATAGAGGAACAGATAAACAAACCAAACCCAATAATATTGTTTGAAAATAGTTGAAAATATATTTTAATTGTAAATAAAAAAATAAGTATATTTTTTGCTCTAAAAGATGCTGTTTATGCTAAATCAAAGATTATCTATGACGACTATGTAGCAAAAAACAAACAAATAAAAAAAGAAAACGAAGCCTTAATTAAAACAAAACAAACAGATATAAATAATAGCAAGATTTTATCAGATAGTACACATAAACTTCAGATTGAAAATCTACCATGAATAGTTTTTGCCTCACAACAAGAAGTAGACGAGTTTAAACAAAAAGTTTCTACCATTATAAAAACATATTGATATAATATACCACGTACAGTAGAGAAACCATTTCTTGTGTTGCGCAATAATAAGATCAGTATCCAATTACAGGAAAATAACGACGTCTGACTTGATGACTATTTTCAATCATTGTGTAAAAACGCAGTCACAGCAAACGCAATTGCTACTTTTTTAAATAAGATGGATTGTCGATATGATCGTAAAAAAATACTATCTCATCAAGACTTTACATCATAACTTTTTCGCTTCACTTGTAATTTTTACTCAAATCCCTATATCAAAGAAGATCTTTTATCTGGTCTTCTTTTTCTATGAATTTAGAAAAACTTTTCTGAAGCAAAACCAAAGTAGATATCCTCAAATATCTTCTCTTTAGGAGACAAGGAATATCTATGAGAGCGCTCGAAGGTGAAATCGGACGGACTTTCCCTGCAATCAAAAAGCAGGTAGATTCTCTAAACGATTCAAAGGTGATAAATGTAAACAAAGATAATCAATGACGAGCTATATCAATCAAACCAGAATTTCATGATACTTTAAAAAATATATTTTATTTCTGACTCAAAAGCGATTTAATTTTCCTTTTCACGACCTACGAGGTGATGATTGATCAGTATTATTTTGGAAAAAAATTTAATATAGATTTAGAGATGGATCTTGTTGTTATTTACAAAAATTGTGAAAAACCACAAATAGATATGATCAAAGAAAACATCAATGAAATATTTAGAGTATATTTTATCGAAGTAGTCTCCGTAGTATTTATGAGCGCAGATGAGTGGCAAAAACGTGATAGGTTAGCAGATAGATTTGTCATTCAGATCAAAAAAAGTCTTATAAAAAAATAACGCTAAGTTACCTCACCCCCTACCCCCTCTCCAATTCTTAGAGAGGGATCTAATAACTGCTCTCTCTCCACATAGTGGGGAGGATTGGGGTGGGGTAGGAAACCATATAACAAATACATTTCAAATCCTAAATATAGTAAATATGTCTATAGCGCCCGAAGTACTAGCAGAACAGGTAATGAGCTATGTTGTTTGAGCATCAGAAATGATTCCGACACTCAAACCAGCATCCAAAAAAACATACAATACAGCTATAATCCCACAATGACCACATTTTTACACATGATTACTCCAAGCAGCAGGGTATCTTTTGCTAAATAAGCAAAAACACAACCTCATAATTATCTCTCAACAATCAGCCAATCCAAAAAAAATATTGGTAGATGACAATAATTATGAAGATATATTTGGAAAAATATGGAAAATAGCCAAAAATAAAATTCAAGATATCGCCCATCAGTTATGATGAATATTTGACAACACATATAAAGAAGTGTTATACGAAAAAATAGCTTTTCAGTTTCCATTTTTGAGAGTTATTATGGATGTGGATACTGTCATACATATAAGTCTTGGTGAGGATGTTTCACTAACTCAAACCAAAAAACTCATATCCTGGATGAAAAACCATGGGGAGGAGTATAATATTGTTTTTCTTACTAATATAGAGTTGCCTCCTTCCATTATGCATAACAAAAAAATAGATGAACATAAGCAAATTATGCAAGGCATAAAAAACACATCTTTAGCATCATCACTACTTACAGTATTTCAAAAAACACTTCAATTGCAAAAGAGAAAACCAGATATAATTGCATATGTCAATCCAAAAAAAACCAGTAAAAATTGAATATCGACTAGATATGTATGTGTTGTGTGATAATTAGCAACAAAAAAGTTAATTTTCACTTGAAAAACTACTAGTTTTTGATACAAATAATTCTGCAAAACTTTTTTTTTAGTTATTAGAAAAAAGTAATTATGATGAAATTTATTTATGATAGCTTAGAAACTGTCAAAAAACTAAAACATCCTACCAAAAAAGACTTTATCAATCTTACGATTGCTATTTTTGTGGCTATCTTGGTTGCTGGTATGTATTTTATTGCTGCTGATACTGTTTTTTCTGGCATTTATAAGCGATTTTACAGCATTATGCAATAAAAAAATGACTAAACCTTTAAGCGTTTCTTTATCGTTTCACTGTTTATCAATATGCAAAAAACTGAAGTAAATACTTGAGAGATCAAAAGACAAATCGAAGACAATGAGTTTAAATGGTATGTGCTGAGCGTAGTATCTGGGCAAGAAGAACTTGTAATAGAAAATCTGAGAGAAAGAGTAAAAAAACAAGCATTGACTGATACAGTAGAGGATTATATGTCTCCTATGGTCAACGAATCTTCACTCAAAAAATGAGAAAAAATTATTAAACAAAAAAAATTATATCCTGGATATGTATTTATAAAATCTCAGATGAATGACAAGATTTGGTATGTAATCAGAAATACTCCTGGAGTAAGATTGATTGTTGGAGCAGAGACTCGTCCCATTCCATTGACTGATGAAGAATATACGAGGATAGTAGAACAAATCAAAAAATCACAAGAAAGATCGGAGCTTAAGATACCGTTTAAGGAATGAGATGTTGTTTTATTGAAAACGTGAGATTTCAAATGAATGAAAGGTAGTGTCAGAAATATAGATCCAGAAAAATGAACTGCAGTAGTAAACATTGAAATGTTGTGAAGACTTACGCCAGTAGTGATTGATTTAGACAAAGTAGAGCTCATGAGTTAATACCAAATATATCCTTTACAGAACACGAAAATAGCGTGTTGCTTCTCTGTAAAGAGCTTTTATTTGCTGATCATTATGATGTATACCAAAGAGCAAAAGATCTTGAGATTCTCTATGATGTTACTCTTTTTGGGACTGATGATCGTATACGTGATATGGTATCAAATACAATGAGAAACATTGAAAAACACAACAAAAAAAACAAATTCATCAGCTACTATACAGATTTTCAATAAAAGTTGAGATCTGCTTCCTAGTATCAGTTCTATGACAGATATTACTAATACAGGGAATGAACATACTACAGGCGTGGGTATAAACAAAACTTGAGTAATAATTTCTCAAGGACAAATAAATACGGGAAGCATATCCCAATCCACCAAAAACACTACTATAAATATGCTTTCGTGAACAAGTATTTATTATGGACAGCTAGATATTGTAGAAAAGTTGTGAATTAAATATCAATATGCGTTGACTGATGAACAAGGGATATGGTATATTTACCTTGGCATTCCCAATTATGATTTTGCAAGCATAGCAAGAGCATTAAAGGGGAGTTTATATACATTAGCTACAGAACAAACAATTCTTCAAAACAAATTGTTTGGAAATAAAGTAGTATTTATAAATCTTCCTGAGTACAAAGATAAACAAGTAGTTATGCTTATATATCTTGATGATGGAATATGGTTGATACAGATGGATTACCAAGTGTATCACAAATCCAAAGCCCATCTCAAATCTTTATTTACTGATTAATATACACATGGCAGGAAAAATTACCAATATTCTCAATTTGGAAGTGGTTGCTTGAAAAGCACAACCAGCACCTCCATTAGGACCTATGCTTTGAGCAAATGGTGTCAATATTTGACAATTCATTAAAGAATTCAATGAAAAAACAATGGACATTATGAAACAGTTTGGTGGGGCAGATGTGAAGGTAAAAGCTCAACTTACTATTTATGCTGATAGATCTTTTGATCTCAAAATTGGCAGTCCAGTAACGTCCAATCTCATACTTTGGAAGCTCAATCTTAAATCTTGATCAGGAGAACCAAACAAAACTAAAATCTGAAAATTAACGAAGCAAGACTTGGAAGACATTGCTCAGCTCAAAAAATCAGATATGAATACAGAAGATATCGAAATGATTATAAAATCTATTGCTGGGACAGCAAAAAATATGTGAATAGAAGTAGAAAAATAATATAACTGACAGATCCGGTTGATCTGTCCATTATATATCAAATACGGGAGTATACGTAGGTATACATTATGACCGTTTTTATTATTTATACTGTTTAAAAAATGGCAAAACATGGTAAAAAGTATCGTGAATCTACAAAATGAGTAGATCTTACTAAAGTATATCCTATTGGGGAAGCAATTGCCTTGATTAAAAAAACTGGATATGCAAAATTTGATGGATCTGTAGAAATTGCAATCAAAACCAATGCAGATGCAAAGTACAATGACCAAATGATGAGAGGAACAACTATTCTTCCTCATGGAACAGGTAAAACAAAAATTATTGCTGTTTTTTCAGCAGAGGAGGCAGAAGCAAAAAAAGCTTGAGCAGATATTGTAGGTACAGAAACTTTACTTGCAGATATCAAAGCAGGTAAGATAAATTTTGATGTATTACTTACTACACCTGATCATATTAGAGATCTAGCTCCTGTTGCTAAACAACTTTGACCAAAATGACTTATGCCATCACCTAAAGCATGAACGGTAGTGATAAATATTGCCCAAGCTATAGAGGAGTTTAAAAAAGGAAAAATGGAATTTAAACTTGATAAAACAGGAAATATAAATGCGGCAGTAGGTAAAATTTCATTTTCTGATATCCAAATTGAAGAAAATATTAAGTCATTTATTAAAGCATTAGAAGATAATAAACCTACAGGAGTAAAAGGAAAATTGATTAAAAAAATATATATAGCATCTACTATGGGACCTGGTATCCAAATAGAAGCATAAAGTGTTTAGGATGACAGACCATAAAAAAAACAGACTTGCGTAATAGCTTGTCTGTTTTTTTATCTAAGTTTTGATTGTTATAATTTCTTATTTAAAGTACGAGCAAAAAAGTATGAAAATACAAATCCAAGTCATGCAACCACTATAATCTCTCCAAGAAAAATCCCTACAATCAAAAAGATGTTGTTAAATACATTTCGAAGTGTTATATCAAAAAGTGTATAAATGTAGTAATTGATAGTGATTCAACTGATAAGGAGCAAAATTAAACACATGAGAAATGAAAATCAAAGAACATTTACGGTAAGTGTCACAAATCATTTAATGATTTGATTGTATGTTGCTCACAATATTTTTTTTACTTCTAATTCTCTATGAAAGGTATAAAAAATGTTTTTGAGTAAAAATCATAAAAATGAAATGATAATAAAAAACAAAATTGCTATAACTACATAGGAAAGACCTATAATAAAATTACTTAAATTGATAATAGTAAGAACTCTATTTTCTTGTTGTTTGAGTGTGGAACTAGAATCTATATCTTTAGTATTTAAGATAATATCCTTATTTTTGAGGATAATCGTTTTGAGTGATTCATATTTACTGTCACTATCAAACATCACATATAACGTGGCAGGTAATGGATTTTCTATACCAAATTTTTCAAAATTGTTTACTACATCAGGGATCTTTTTCTGTAAGAATGCTAATGCATCATCTTTTGACGAAAACATAACTTTAAGTCAATTGTTTTCTAATTCATCTTTGAGTGTAATGACTTTTTTATAAATTTCATTGCTTTGTTCTGGTAGATCTTTGATGTAAAAATACATACCAAGCCTATCTTTGAGCTGATCAGTAAATTGATGAGTATATAAAGAAACTCATAAAAATATATTTAAAAGAAATAGTAAAAATCCAATAAATATACTTACTCAAAAAATATTTGTCCAAGAGGTTTTGAGTAAGGAAGAACCATCATGGTTGAAAAATTTGGAAAGTGATGAAGAAAACATGCTATGCTAGTAAAATAATAAATATAATATGATCTGATTTGATCTAAAGTATAGAAGATATACTTTTATTTTTTAAACATATTTTGTGTAGTAATAAATTTTTCAAAAAGAGAAATTTTTTGATCATAAAAATCTATGTTTTTATCGATGGTTTGTAGTTTTTCACGATGTTTATAAAAATATTTAATCATATCTTTTGCTTTTTTATATTTGTGTTCGAGGATATAGAGCTCTATGAGATTATATACAACTTCAGCATCGGTATTGTTGATATAAAATGCATCTTTGATAAAAGTAAGTCATTTTTCTCTATTTCCATACCAGTATTCACAGAGACCATAACATCTTAATATTTCATGATTTTCTGCTTTTGTTAATTCCAAGGCTTGTTGAAGATGTTTTTTCGCTTCCATTCGATGGTTTTTCTCCATTTCAAGAACTCATTTGATATAAAGTCCTAATGGATCAGTATTATTTTTTTTTGCATTCAAAAAATCTATAGCTTTGCTTGCTTTCCCGATTTCACCTTTTCTATATTGAATATCAGTTACTTGTAAAAGAGCATCTTCATTGTTAGGATCCCTAAAAAGAATAGTATTAACTTTTTTGATAGCTTCATCAAATTTTCACAATTCTTTAAGCTCTTCTATTTCATTGATCAGTGATTCGGGTATATAAGTAGACATAACTAATCTTTCACAAAATAAATAATCATAACTCAAGTGTATTCCAAAATGTATGTATTTTCAAATTTTCTGGGATTATCAAGAGTATTGAGATTTACATTTATAAAAATAATGTCATAAATAGCAAAAAAAAAGATAATGTGTCCACTATTCAGTATTTCCTCATAAAAGCACTTGCAGTGTTGCTTTTTGATTGTTGTTTCTAAGAATATCTAGATTGATAGTATCGCCAGGCACATACGTATATAGCTGGTAAAGAAATGGAAGTTGATTGGTAACTTGTTTGCCATTTATAGCGAGAATAATATCATCAATTTTGAGTCATCCTTGTTGTCCCGGCAATCCAGAGAGTACATCTTTTACCAAAATACCATGAGAAGAGGTAATGTCTACATATTGGATGCCGACAATAGGTCTGAGTATTTTTCCAAAAGTCTCTACAGACTTAATTGTGCTTGCTATAAATTCTTGACTAATAGGTAAAGCAAACGCTATGCCTTGTCCTTCAGTTATTGCAGTAGTCATGCCAAGAACGTTGCCATTACTATCCAAAAGGGGACCACCACTATTTCCAGGATTGACAAGTGCATCAGTTTGATAAAGTCAGATATAAAGGTTATTTTTATTGATAGTCAGTTGTTTGTTTTTTCCTCATATAATTCACATAGTGACATTGTCGCTATATGTTGAGAGCGCGTTACCCATAGTCAAAACAATTTGTCCTACAGATATAGTTGTATCAAGAGAAAGAAAATGTGCTGGTTCAAGATAAGTAAGCTCTTTTCATCAAGAATTTACGATGTGTAGTAGAGCAATATCCAAAACCTCATCAAACCAAATTTTATCCACATTATACGTTTGCCCATCATACAACATAACCGAATATTTAGCAGTTACGTCTTGTACCACATGTTTATTGGTAAGGATATATCATTTTTTTGAAACAATAATTTTTCAACAGTTGGCGAAAGAAGAAAAAATACG
>CAYRIQ010000008.1:8889-22560 GCA_964424505.1 uncultured Candidatus Peribacteria bacterium
AAACAATAATTCCACTTCATCCTCATATTTTGTTGGTTTGTTGCTGAATTGTTCATGGTCCATTGAGTTGAGAAGGGTCTTCGACATAAAATTTTACATCTTTGCTGATGGTAATACTTACAACAGATTTTTTTGCTGTAGCAATAGTATCTATAAGAGATGATTCTAAGGATTGTATGGTAGTTCCTGCTGTGATATTTGGTAGTGTACTTTTAGTTTGAGATGATAATAATATTTTGCCACTGAGGGTTCTCCATACCATAAGACATCACAAAAATACACAAAAAATATTGAAAACAATAATAACATATAACTGTTTTTTTTGCATAAGGATCATTATGTTACAATACTAAATATATTATTCTGATTTTTCTTCCTCAGTTATTTCTTCCATATCTTCAGGTGCTATTCCATCATTTTCTCATCAAAGATATTCTTCTCAATTTTTATCTATCATCTTTTTTTCCATCATGTCTGCTTCTTTTTCAGCTTTTTTTCTTTCTTCTTTATATCTAAGATTTTCTTCTTTTTCTTCTCGTGGTCTATAAATAACATCGATATCTTTATCTACCATTTTAGCCAATGGAGTTTCTGGTTCATCAAGATGAATATCATTTGAGTGCAATGTTTTGATAGTAGTATCTTTAAATCTAATCCTGATAGCTCACTCGATAATACTGATAGCTCACTCAAGAGTTTCACTTCCTGTCATCACTATTTGACCTTTTTTTGCTCTTTTTCGCAATTTAAGGTCTTCAAGGTTGAGGAGTTTACCATTTTTGTTTGCATGGACAAGAATAAACGGTTCTCATCTATGTAAAAACATATTTGCTACTTCATCACCATCTTGAAGCTCTATAGCTTTTACTCATCAAGCAGTTTTTCCCATAGGTCTAAGGTCACTACTTTTGAAAAGTAAATTCCATCATTGTTTAGTTAAAATGCCAATATTGTCCGTATCATTTACTGCTTCAACACTTACTATACGTTCCTTTTCAGCAAGTTTCATAATAACAGTCGGAAATTTTTTGAATGAAAGGACAAGTTCTTTGTTTATTTTTTTTATGCTGTTTTGATTGGTAAGGAAAATAAGGTGATGATAGTCAAAATGAAGCGTTTTAGCAAAAATAATTTTTCCCTTGAGTCAGAAATGTTCATGTAAATTTAATGCATTTTGTTTCATCACAAAACTACCAAGGTCTTTGAGTCTTTGAACAACCAATTCTCCAATATCAGTAATCACAATAAGCTTATCTTGATTGTGCGTATAAATAAGATCCATAGTTTCTTCTGGGATAGTTTGTATTCTAGATTGATATAAAATTCTTATTGTATAATCATTTCCTATCCACACAATTACATCCTCTTTGATCTTGTCTGCAGCACTCATAAATGCTTTGAGACTTCCAGAAACATTGTAGACACTAAGATCTTGAGAAAGATCAGTTTTTCTTGGATCTCCATAATGTTTTTTCATGTAAATAAATTCATCTTTGATCACTTGATCAAGTTTTTCTGGTAGATTGATAATAGACTGAAGCGCTTCGATGAGTTTCTTTTTTTCTTCTATTTCATCAATGATTTTTTGTATTTCTAATCAGACCAATGATTGTAATCTCATCATTAATATATATTCTGCCTGTAATTCAGAAAATTCAAATTTTTGTATCAGATTTTCTTTCGCATCTTGTTTTGTATCTGATTTTTTAATAGTTTCAATGACGGCATCAATCACATCAATAGCTTTTTTTAGTCATTCAAGAATATGTAGTCTGTCTATAGCTTTATTGAGCTGAAAGACAGTCCTACGATAAACGACAGATCTTCTAAAGACGACAAATTCCATCAATAGATCTTTGATGTTTAGAAGTCTTGGTTGTTTCCCGGCTTCTATAAGAGATACATTATTGATGTTAAATGCACATTGCAACTCCGTATATTTATATAGCTCTACCAAAATCTTTTCCGCATCTACACCTGGTTTGAGATAAATAGCTATTCTAATTTTATTTTTGCTTGATTCGTCTCTCATATCTGAAATACCTTCTATTTTTTTATCTACGACCAATTCTCCAATTTTGGAAACAAGTGTAGATTTGTTGACCAAATAAGGTATTTCATCGATTATAATAATACTTCAATGTTTATCTTGCTCTACATGAGTTTTTCCTCTCATGATAATTCATCATTTTCATTTTTTATAGACTTCTTTAATATTGTTACTGTCATAAATAGTTCATCATGTAGGAAAATCTGGTCATTTAATGATTTCCATAATCTCATCAATACTTACACTATATGTAGTTATAGGTCCTTGATCAGACGCCTCAAGTCAATTGTGTTGTGCTTCTTCCGTGTCTTTGAGTGCTTGTGCTCTTTGTCAGTCAGTAAGTGGTTTTCCTTCTTTTTCCAATAATAACAAAGCTGCATCAAGTACTTCGTTGAGGTTGTGAGGAGCCATATTTGTTGCCATACCTACAGCAATACCCATGGTTCCATTGCAGAGATGATTAGGAAATTTTGTAGGAAGCATGATTGGCTCTTGCAAACTACCATCAAAATTATCTCTTCGATCAACAGTATCTTGCTCTAGATCATTGAGCATTTCTTCAGCAATTTTAGTCAATCTTGCTTCTGTATATCTCATTGCTGCAGCACCATCACCATCAATAGACCCAAAATTTCCTTGTCCATCAACTAATGGATACCTAAATGCCCATGGTTGCGCCATACGTACCATTGCTTCATAAATACTACTGTCTCCATGAGGATGATATTTTCCCATAACTTCTCAAACAATTCTTGCTGATTTTTTATGTTTTTGATTGAAAAAATTATTCATTTGATACATTGCAAACAATATTCTTCTCAATACTGGTTTAAATCAGTCTCTTGTGTCCGGCAATGCACGTGATACAATGACAGACATTGCATATTCGATGTAGGATTTTGAGATTTCATCTTCGATAGAATGCGATATAACAGTTCCTGTAGCGATTACCTTTTTATCATCTTCTCTCATAAACTATAATAATAATATAAAGTACTGACATGAAGACAAAAAAACTTCAAGGCAATAGCCCCGAAAGTTCTCTATACTTTCAACAAAAAAATATAACAAAAAAAAAGTAAAATTCAACGGTTTACTACTATGAGCACTTGACAAAAAGTAAAAAATAACGTTTTTTTGGCAGATAAATAGGTGTTTAGAATGTGCAATAGATATGTTGTAAACAACACATATGTGAAATAAGTCAAAATAATATATAATATTGTATTAAATTTGACAAATAAAAAATTTACAGTATACTTACAAATAAGTACGATCTCCTATCGTATAAACATTAAACTTTAGTCTTAATACATAATATGGCAGAACAAGTATTTACCTCACTCAGTCTTGTTATTTGAATAGTATTGTTGAGTGTCGCTTTGATGAAAGTATGTAAACAGCCAATGATCATTGGCTATATTATTGCTGGTACGGCTATCAGTTTGTTTTTCCCTTGATTAATCCAAGCTAATACAGCATTTCAGTCATTTGGCAATTTAGGTATTGCGTTACTACTTTTTATCGTTGGAATGGAATTAAATCCTACTATTATAAAAGACTTGGGTAAAACTTCTATCGTTGCGTGATTTTTTCAAGTAGTGATAACAGGTGTGCTATGATATATTATAGCTACAACGTTATGATTTGACACAATGACTGCTTGTTTTCTGGCTATATGATTTACCTTTAGTAGTACTATCGTTGTGCTAAAGCTTTTGTGAGATAAAGATGATATGGAGTCCACATCAGGAAGATTGAGTATTGGTATCCTTATCGTTCAGGATCTTATTGTTATGCTTTTGATTTTATGAATGGCTACATTCAAAAGTATAGAAAATACTTCTTCTACTATCATTATTTTTTCGATAATTGCAAAAATTACTGGATTAGCTATCGGTATTTACTTGGTAAGTAAATATTTTATTCCCAAAATAACAAAAAAAATTGCAGAATCTCAAGAATATTTATTTTTATTTTCTATAGGACGATGTTTCATTCTCGGAGCACTGTTTCATCGATTGGGATTTGGTATAGAAATAGGAACATTAATTGCATGAATTACATTAGCAAATTCATCCTACAGATTTGAAATAACAAGTAGAATAAAACCATTAAGAGATTTTTTTATCGTTATATTTTTTGTCTTATTATGATCGCATGTGAGCTTTTGAAGTACAAATATGTCAATAATTCTTCCATTATGTATATTTGCAATATTTGTACTTATAGTAAAGCCAATCATAACTATGATCGTTCTTGGTTTTTTGGGACATACCAGAAAAAATAATTTTTTAACGTGAATTTCTCTCTGACAAATTAGTGAATTTTCATTTCTTATAATAACGATGGGGATAACTTCCTGATATATTAAAGATCCAACTATTTTGTCCCTGGTTACATTGATAGGACTTATTACTATAGCATGATCAAGTTATTTTATGGTATATGGAGAAAAAATTTATCACCTATGTAAACCATTATTGAGTTTTCTTCCATGAGTACGAAACAAGGAATATAAAAAAATCAACAAAAAAGATTATGAAATAGCTATTTTTTGATATGGGAGATTTGGCAGTAATATGTATGAGACGCTCCACAAAACTCATAAAAATATTTTAGTAGTAGATGAACATCCAGGGATTATAGCACATTTACAAAAAAACAAAATTCCATGTATTTACGGTGATATTGGTGATATTGATTTTCTTGAAGAATTAAATCTCAAAAAAAGTAAAATGATCATCAGTACAGTAAAAACATTTGATGAAAACATGGTTTTACTCAAAACCATAAAACAAAACAATCCAAATCTGATTATAATTCTCGTATCAAATCAAATTCATGAGGCACTTAAACTCTACGAAAAAGGTGCTGATTATGTAATTCTTCCTCATTATATAGGCGTAGATCATACATCATTGATGCTTGAAGAATATGGGTTTGATATACAAAAATTTATGGAAAATAAAGATACCTTGGTCAAGGATCTAAAAAATAGACATCAAGATCTTATGATAGAAGCACTACAAAAATAAAAATATATATTGACTTTGCTAGTTTAATGATTATATACACAACATAATAGTTACGTATTTGTTTTAGATTATGGATTTTATTTACCTATTTACTTATTTACTTATACATCATGAATAAAATGGAAATTGACTTAGATTTATTACACTCAAAAGCAAAACAATCCCCACAACTATGTGAGAACATACAAGACAGTAAAAACAATATAAATGAAAAAATAATCCAAGTGATACGTGATCAAAATCCATCACCAGAATCTTTCACCGCTGTAACTGATTTACTTTAGTTCATACCTGGAATTCAGCCACCACCAAGCATACCAGCCATGTCAGAAGGGTCTACACCTAAGATTTCTTTAGTTTTTTCCCCTACTATTTCTTGAGCTTTCGTTTGTGCTTTTTGGAAACACGTAGTGATAAGCTGTTCCAGCTCAGATTTTCTCGTAGGACTCAATAAAGTATCGTCATTGATATGTAATTCTCTCAGTTTCATTTCACCACTAATATCTACGACAATAGCATCTTGCTCATTACCATCTGATCAAATAAATTTTCCTTCTTTTCCTCTAATAACTAGGTTTTTAAGTGCTTTTTGTAGTGTTTTGTATTTATCATACAATTTTTTCATTTCACCAATTTTTCCAAACATTCTGACTATATAACAAAATAAAATGTTGCTAACATTGTATAGAATCCAATTCGATTTTCAACTAAATTAACTACATATTTATTAAAAGATTATTAAAATTAAAAGATTAAAATATTGGGTAGAGTGATACCAGTTAATAATTTTTTAATCTTCTAAATCTTTTAATATTTTAATCTATTATTTCTCTATCAACGAATAATTAATAATAAATTTTGCTATTTCTCAAAATATTTTTCCTGCGGTTGCTCATCACCAAATATTTTGTCTCGGTCTACGTACTTGAACTACTACAATATATTTTGGATTGTCTTTTGTAATCACTCAAACAAATGATGCATTAGTCCATCAGACACCATTTTTATATTTTCATTTATAAGCAACTTGTGATGTTCAACTTTTCCCTCAGAGCTGATATCATTCTACTTTGGCATACTTAAGCTCTGGATTTTGATCGATAACACTAAATAATCCGACTTTAAGTGCTTCAGCAGTTTCTGGTCTAAAAATTTGTTTAGTTATTTTTGTCGGAGTAGCATAATACGTATTAGTTTTTTTGTCAAAAATTCACTTAATAATAGTAGGTTTTACATAATATCATCAATTAACAATCGATCAATATCAAGCAGCCAATTGAATAGGGGTCACCAAAAGTCATTGTCAGAATGTATTGTTAAAAAATCTTGCAGCAGATACAGAAGTAACTCACTCAACAAATCATGCATCTTCATTAGCCACTTCTATTCAAGTGAGTTTGCCAAATCAAAGTTTATCCAAGTAATTATAAAAAATTTCATTACCCATTTTCTGAGCTATTCTTACCATACCTACATTACACGACCAAACAAATGCATGTAAAAAATTTCGATCTCCCATACATACTTTCTCTGCATTTTTGATGGTAAACTGTCCTACTTTTACTTGTCCAGGATCATTGTACGGATCATAAAACCTGATTTCATCAGTATCTAGCCCTATAGCAATAGTAAATGCTTTAAATACACTTCATGGCTCATATGCCATAGCTGTATTTTTATCAACCAATACTTGTGGTCCATAAACATTTTTAGCAACATATTTTTGTATCGTAGTATCTATTCTTTCATAACTTGCTGCAAGTCTATATTCTCCTCATGTTTTTATATATACAGGATTTTCTATATAACTCAAATCATCTATTAAAAATCAGTATTCTGGTCAAAGAGCTTGTAAAGTGAATGCATCATTATAATTATTGGGATTATAAGAAGGATAATTCGCAGATGCTTTGACATGACCATTGGAAGGATCATATACCAAAACACTGATAGAATCATCTTGTAGGGTTTCATGATATTTTTTTATAATACTTTCTGCTTCCTTTTGGATACCAATATCTATAGTAAGATACACATCATTTCCATCTTGTACTTGATCTATCTCAAATTCATTTGCTCAAACTGGTCCAATCCACGCAGAAGCACGTCATACAATTTTCCCATCTTTCCCACGAAGTACATCATCAAAATATTGTTCTATTCAGTAATATGCATTGTTGTTTTTGTCCACAAATCACATCACATTGGACAAAAATGATCCATACTGATAATATCTTTTAATATAAGATTCCATACCCAATCAATGAAGTAGTGGTATTTTTTCCTTAGAACGAGTTTGGTAGTATTTGAGCTTCATAGCTTTAATTTCTTGTGCAATCAAAGGATTGGCATCAGAAATTATTTTTACATATCTATTTTCTTGTTTATAAAATAATTTTTCTATATTAGGAAAATTGCTTATATATCAGTAAGTATCAAGTATTTTTTTGAGAGGAAGAATCTCTTTATTGATATTGCCTATTTTTTCAGGGAGTATATATACATAATTTTTGCTTTGAATATCTATATAATCGAGGTTAAGTTTTGCTAAATCTACTAAAAAATTAGTATTGGCAAAAAATCAAAGATAATTTTTTGGCTTGATACCTATGTAAATCATTTGATTGAGTCTTGTTTTTATATTATTTAAAGCAATCACTTTGGTAAATCAACTAAGAATTTGTTGGAGCTGAATAGTATATCATGTTGTGTCATAAGAAGAATACCCTGAAGAGATAATCCCACTTCCATAATAAAAAAATTGTGGAGTAAGGGGTAATATTTGTGTTTGACTAAATTGTTCTATATTTTTGATACATTGTGTTTTAGTAACTTCTTGCATACCATAAAGTTCACAAAAATGCTTATATAGTGTCGGAGCAATAATGTCGATAAATCTCTCTTTATCCCAAATAAATTTTGGATCAACAAATATATTATACATACTAATGTTATCCGTAAGTTGAATATGTTTTTCTGCTTTATCATCAGCAAAAACATTACCTCTTTTTGCTTTAAGAGATGTTTCACTTACATGTTGCTGGTTGAGTAAATTATCATAATATCCATGATCAATAATTTGCAGAAAAAAAAGCCTTATCCGTAAAATAAGAAACAAACATCAAAAAAATGCAAGCAGATAAAAATCTTTATTTACTTTTATGTATTTAAAAAATTTTTTGGTTTGTAGCCAATACTCTAATTTTTGATCAAAACTTTTATGATAAGAACGTGATTTTAACATTGAAACAATAATATTTAAAATATAAGATATAGGGTAATCATTCAGTTTTTTTTTTCAACCCTAGTATTTTAGCATTTTCACCCGGGTGAAAAATATAGTTGCAAAAGAAATAAAAATTTATAGTATCATAGAATATATGATGTATAGAAAATACTTGATTTTATATTCTATAAATCTATTATACAAACAATTTATGTCTTTTTAACTTGTTTACAAAAAGAAACAAATGAAAAAATTATCATTAAAACTCGCATCTCTTCTAGTTTTTGGGATACTTAGTGTATGAAGTTTATTAACGTTTGCACAAAACACACCATCAGGATTTGGTGATCCAACAGCTACAACAAATGTCGGAGTAGCAGGTACAGGAACTGCACAAAATGACTCACTAATAAACATTATCAAAACTTTCATCAACTGGATGCTTTGAATGCTAGCATTAATTGCACTTGTTATCTTGTTGTTTTGAGGATTTCAAATGGTTACTGCAGCTGGAGACGATGCTAAATACAAGAAAGGATTCAAAATCTTACAACAAGCAGCTATCGGATTGGTATTTATTGGAGTATCTTGGTTTGTCGTGAGCATAATTTTTTGGCTATTGAAAATAATAGGAGTAGCATAACAATGATATATACTATCATATATGAAAAATCCTGCAGATATGTGGGATTTTTTTCTATGCTCTTGTTTTCAAGTAATTTACCTCACCCCAACCCTCCCCATTGCCCCGCAGTGAAATATACGGGGCAAGCTATGGAGAGGGCGCAGTAAGTATTATCTCCTCTCTACGTAGTGGAGAGGGGGTAGGGGGTGAGGTAACTATAAAACACAGATTTTAGTTTGAAAACACCTACTGAATAACTATACAAAATATGCAGATATTTTTTGTATTCTGACTTCTACATTCTTAATTCTGAATTAAAAAAAATGCATATCCATGAATTTGAACTCCGTTATCGTGCATACAAATGATTAAATCATAAGTTTGACCTAGGCTGGGAGCAAGATACAGTTTTGGAGATGACAAAAATTTCAGATCAAGGAATACTTACCAAACCTGTACAAGAAATAGAACCCACAGAACTCCATGAAATCACATTGGAGACTTATACAACATATAAAAAAGATTTTCTTGAAAAAAATAAAGACATACAACTGATAGCCATATGATGACAAGATTCATTTTGAACGATGGGAGAATATATTGATCGTTTGGAATACGAACTCAAAGTAATTAAAGAAATGTGATTTAATTCATACTTCCTCATTGTAGCTGATTTTGTTCGTTGGGCGAAAAAAAATATGATTGTAGTAGGACCAGGAAGATGATCTGGAGCCTGATCTATATTGGCTCGAGTGGTTAGGATTACTGATATCGATCCTTTACAGTTCGGATTGTTGTTTGAAAGATTTCTCAATCCTGCCCGTGTTTCTATGCCAGATTTTGATATTGATTTTGAAGATGTACAAAGAGAAAAAGTTATTCAATATGTAACAGAAAAATATGGACAAGATCAGGTGAGCTCTATAGGAACATATATGCAGATGGCAAGTAAGGCAGCATTTAAAGATGTTGCAAGGGTACTTGGTGTACCCTTCGAAAAGTCTAATCAGATATCATGACTTATGCCAGACAAGATGTCTCTCCTTCAAGCGGTTCAATCGCCAGATGTTTCAGAAGAGCTCAAAACACTTTATGAATGAGATGCTAAAATACAGCAAGCAGCAGAGCTTTCAGAAAAATTACAAGGAAATATGAGACAATTAGGTATGCATGCATGTGGTATCATTATCGCACCAGACAAAATAACGAAATATTCACCAGTACAATTTGTAAATGATACTACGATTGTTAGCCAATACGATTGACCGACACTCGAAACTATCTGATTATTAAAAATGGATTTTTTGTGATTAAGAAACTTGTCAGTAATCAAAAATTGTATAAAAATTATTCAAAAAAAATATGAAAAAGAAAATAAAACATTGCCAGAAATGTTTCAAAGCTTTTTTGAAGATACTTCGTTTCAGCCACCATTAGATGATTTATTTACCTTTCAAAAAGTATTTCAAGTGTGAAATACTACTGGTATATTTCAATTCGAATCCAATGGGATGAGAAAGTTTTTGATTAAGTTGAAAACGGATTCTATCAATGATTTAGTAGCTATGAATGCATTATATCGTCCTGGTCCTATGGAGTTTATTCCAAATTATATCGCAAGAAAAAATGGAGATGAACCTATTAGTTACATGAGTACAGAACTTAGAGAAATATTGGTTAAAAAATATTGAGAAGAAGAAACAGATAAAGAAAATATCAAACTTGTAGAAGATTTGGCTCCAATTATGAATCTGACTTATGGAATAGCGGTATATCAAGAACAACTTATGTTTCTTGTGCAATCTATGGCAGGTTTTTCTCTTGCAGAGGCAGATTTATTGAGAAGGTGAGTAGGTAAAAAGAAAAAAGAAATCATAGAACAGCTTAAAAAAGAATTTACTAAAAGATGTAAAGAATATAAAGAGTACAAAAAAGAAACTGCAATATATGTATACGAAAAAATGATAGAACCAGCAGCTTCTTATTCATTCAATAAATCTCATTCCGTATGCTATGCTATGATAGCGTATCAAACAGCATATTTGAAAGCGTATTATCCTGTAGAGTTTTATGCATCACTTATTAGATCAGTAGAAGAAGATACAGACGAATTAAGTATGTATATCTACGAAGCTCAAAATCAATGAATTACCGTATTACCACCAAATATCAATCAATCCTTTAATCATGTGGCAGCGCTAGGAAATGATGTCAGATTATGATTTTTTTGTATAAAATGATTGTGATATGATATAGGCGAAGTAATTCAGAAAGAGAGAGAAAGTAATGGTATATATTCTAGTTTAGAAGATTTTATAAAAAGATGTGCGTCCATCATAAATAAAAAATCTATAGAATGATTAATTAAATCATGAGCTTTTGATGATTTTGGTGACCGTGGAATATTGTTGATAAATACAGATACAATATTTGAACGAGCAAAAAAATCAAAAGATACTAATGAAGGGCTTTTTGGTATGATGGAGATGAGTATTAAAATGTCACTTAAGCCGTGACCTATTACTACGATGATGCAAAAATTGATGATGGAATATGAGGTTTTTAAAGTTTTTGTATCTGGCAATCCACTAGATGGACTTTACACGTATATCAAAAAATATAATTTTATTTCACAATTTAAAGAAAAGGAAAATTTCTGAACCTTTGTGATAGTAGGATACATAAAAAATATTCAAAGAGCGAAAAAGAAATGATTTTTTATACAGATAGAAGATATTTCTGGAAATGTAGAATTTTTTGTAAGAGAAATACTAAATTTTCAAAAATTTGATATTTTGATGATTACATGATTTAAAGGCAGATCCTTAAGTATGGAAAAAATAGTAAAAATTTCTCGTGATCAATTAGTCAAACAATCATGAAGTAAATATAATCCTGATATGACAGTAGTGAGGGCAAAATTATTGAGATCATCAGTAGGAGAGAGTTGAATACATGAAAATGATACGCTAGAAATACAATCCAATAGAGAAGAAGAAAAAAATATAAATTTTTCTTCGCCTCATCAAACACATATATTTACATTGCCTGATAACACAAAAAAAATTGATGAAATAATCTCTATAATACAAACACATAAAGGAGATCAAGAAATCATAATAAACAACCAAACATTACTACTAAATGATGAATGAATTAGCAAGCTAAACGCTTTATTTACTCAATAGTATTATATATGAAAAAGAATATTCAGATTGCCAAAAATTTAATCAAACAAGCAAATAAAATAGCTGTATTTGGTCATATGAATCCAGACTGAGATTGTATAGGTGCTATGCTTGGTTTATGAAGACTTTTAGAGAAGCAAAAAAAAAGAGTTACCTATGTAGTACCAAATAAGCCAAGTAAAATATTCGATTTTATTAAAGGAATAAAGAGACTCAAAAGTAATTTTGATTATAAAAAATATGATCTTCTCATTTTTTTGGATTTTACTGGAATCAATCGTATAGGTATAATAAGTCAGGTAAATCCAAATTATTTTGAATGAAAGACTATTGTAGTGTTTGATCATCATATAGACAATACAATAGAACAAGGTATTTTGGTAAAGGATACAAAAAGTATTAGTACCTGTGAAATTTTATTTGAACAGACATATAGATGGCGACCTGAGTTGTATGATAATGATATTGCTACGTACTTTTATCTAGGTATAGCCTCTGATTCTTGAAATTTTATTTTTGAAGAAGATCATATCAGAACGTTTAGCAATGTTGTAAAACTCCTCAAGCTTGGGGCAGATAAAGATCTTATCGTCAATAATTTACTTCGTAAAAGATCATTTAATGCCATAAAATTTCTTCAATTATTGCTGGATAGAATAAAAGAAAAAAATGGTGTGATGTATACGTATTACGATGAAGATGAAATGAAAAAATATGCTATTGACCAAGAAGAAGCAGCATATGGATTACATATTATCCAGCACATAGATTGACCAAAATTAGTCATTCTTATAAGAAAAATAGGTATGCAGATCAGATGTTCACTCAAAGCAAAAAAAAATACAAGTACTGAAAAAATAGACTGTAATAAAATTGCAAAAACATTGTGATGATGAGGACACAGATTAGCTGCATGATTTGGCGTTCCTAGTACAGGAAAATTTGAGGAACAAATCCAAACAATTATAAAATATATTACTAAACAAATAGAAAATAGTATTTAATAAAGATAGTTTTATTACTTATTATGGTTAATATGAAACAGAAGTATAATATATTCCTTCGTTTACTGAGACCAGTACTTCACATAGGATTGATTGTGATAGTATTTTATGTGATGTATAGAATTCGTCTTTTTACTGATCTTATACCATGAGTACAACTCAAGATTCCTATCATAAATTATCAGGAAAATATGGCATTTGGTATTATTTCAGCATGTGCATTTGTTGGTATCGGAATCGTAAAAAATTTATATGAGCTTCATAAACCTATTCAAAGATATTTTCAAACGTTTACCAAAACATGGATATACTGGCTTATTATAATTACGTTTATATGATATTTTGGGCAATGATTTGTATTCTTTTTTTGAATTTCTAGATTTATTATTATATTAGGTGCTTTTGTGAGTTTTATAGTATTATTCTTTTTTGATCAGGTACGAAATTATATGGAAACAAAAAGACATAGAGAAGGAGATAATAAAATTCTTATTGTATGAAGTGATACACTGGAAAGTTACAAAGCTATAGAAAAAATAA
>CAYRIQ010000008.1:22570-23977 GCA_964424505.1 uncultured Candidatus Peribacteria bacterium
TTAAGACGGAATTTGTAACGCAAAAAGATGTAAAAGATATAGATATAACAAAATATTTTATTGTTGTTGCTGTAGGAAGTTTTGAAAAAGAAATACTCCAAAATATGTTTGAAAAAGTAAGATTTAGTGACAATACAAGATTTTATCATATTAGTGAATGATTTTTTCTTGAAGATGTAGTATATGCACCAGAAAATATTGATAATATTATCGCATTGGAGTATAAACATTCAAAACTTGATGGCCGATCTATAGTTCTCAAAAAATTAGTCGATCTCTTTTTTGCTCTTTTAGGAATATGTATAACATTACCAATTATGATATTGGTTATCATAGCAATCAAAATTGATTCTCACGGACCAGTATTTTATACATCTAAGAGGGTAGGTAAATATGGGAAACTATTTACTTTCCTTAAATTTCGTAGTATGTATACACATATGAGCGTAGGATATTGAGGTAAACAAGCAGATGAATTATATAAAAAATTGATTCAATCTGACGCAAATATAAGGCCGTGAGTATTGCCAAAAATAGCAAATGATCCAAGGATTACAAGAGTAGGAAAGTTTTTGAGAAAAACATCTCTCGACGAACTTCCTCAGTTATTTTGTATATTTCGATGAACTATGTCACTTGTATGACCAAGACCACATTTACCAAATGAAGTCAAAAATTATGAATCACGACAAAAGAGATTGTTGTCTATCAAACCAGGTATTACATGATATGCACAAGTATTTGGAAGAGATAGCTTAGATTTTGAAGAAGAAGCAAAACTGGATCTTTACTACATTCAGAATCGATCACTTTTCTTGGATGTATACATTGTTTTAGCTACCTTTGGCGTAGTATTTAAAGGGAAATAATTAATATGAATCTCAGTGAACAAACAAAAAAAATTCAATCTTTTATCAAGACACATCATGAAGTAAATAAGCTAAATGAAAAGGAAGTGTCAGATTTTTATATTATATTAATTGATTGTCTTGTAGATCATAATCATCAATATTATATTGAAAATACACCAATTATATCTGATAAAGAATACGATGAACTCTTCGATTATTTGAAAAGAATAGAAGAATATTTTCCTCAGATTATCACATCAAATAGTCCAACGCAATCGTTGATTGGACAAGTAAGTGAATGATTTACTCAAGCACACCATGAGACGAAATTATTATCACTAGAAAATACTTACAATGCAAAAGATCTTGAAGAGCGAGACGAAAGAGCATATAAAATACTTAATAAACAATATTCTGATACTAAAATAAATTATCGTATAGAACCTAAATTTGACGGATTAAGTGTAGAGCTTATTTACAAAAAATGACTCTTCACACAAGCTATAACTCGTGGTGATGGATTAGTGGGGGAAGATATTACCGAAAATGTAAGAAC
>CAYRIQ010000009.1:0-23260 GCA_964424505.1 uncultured Candidatus Peribacteria bacterium
TATTTCCTGCGAGATCGCTTACTACGAAGACATAGGTATTTTCTGCAGAAATAGGTGTCCCTGACGTATACGCGCTACCATTCAATGTAGCTCAAGAAATATTCGCATCACTAAATGTGATCGTTACGTTTCATGAGTAATTAGTTCAACTTACTACTCATGCAAATGTCGGCATAATTTTGTCTATCCATGTTACTGTAGCAGTAGCACTTCCTGTAGTTCACTGTTTATCTACATATTGATAGGTGAAACTTCCATTACTCGTAAACGTATATAATTCACTTCAAAAATTATTGATAATCATATATGTAGGGTCAAGTCCTGTAAGCGTAGAAATAACATCTGTATTTATCCAGCTACTCGAATTGTAATCTATATGTATGCCTGTAGCTCATGGTAATGCAACAATTAAACCACCTGTATATATAGTAGCCCCTGTTTTCCCGTAAACATTGCTATAGTTTAACCTAACATTATAGGTACCATTATTTAATCATGTGATCATAGGTAACGTCTTCCATTTCCCAATTCCATCACCCGTGGTAGCGTATGTTATTCCACTAATCACAAGCGAAACTGTAGCTATCTTGGGAGGAAGCTCTCCATACAGTGTAGGTGTCCCTGTAAATGTGGTTTGCGTATCAAACGTTGGTGGAAGCATAAATAATTCTTGTCTTTCTCAGGTAGTTAAGGCTTTATTATAGATACGTACTTCATCGATATTTCCACTAAAATAATTGGTAGTATTTGCACCTGGATGCCTCCCTACTCTTCGAGCAGGCAATCAAGCATTGGTAAATGTTGCATTAGCAGTATTGGAAATAGGACCAGCATTGTCAACATATATGGTTCTACGTGCATCACTATCAAATACTCCTATGATATGATACCGTTGATTGGCTACTAAATTCGTTGCATGGGTAGCTGTTCTTGCAGCAGTATTACTTGCTACAGCGACTGCCCTAGCGTTGACCAAGCGTATTCATCGAAATTGGACATTTGAATTAGTATCTCCTGCTATTAAATTACCAAACATAGCTATTGATTGAGTTGTATTTACTCTACTAGTTTTGATCCAAGCTGAAATAGTAAATGGATAACTAGCAATAAATCATGATGTGCTTTCTATATAATCATTTACTCCATCTACAAATATCATTTCCTCTCCTGATTGAGTTTGTTTTACTGGACCATTGATACCAGTAAATAATAAATTACGAGGTCATATATCATAAAATCTTGTGCTTGCTAAAGATCCATCTAGATGTGCTTGTAATCATGCATACATAGATCATGAGCTTGCATCCAAAATAATACTATCAGAGACTCCTCTTACAAATCCAGCACCACTAAACTGTGCGTATACCCATTTAATCCCATCTCCATCTGTGTTTGTAATATTCCATGCGTAACTTGATTGATATGTTACCCAACTAGCGGAATTTCTTTCTGTGATACTATTTCAAAATCTCATATGTGTCGCTCAAGCTACATTGTTGTTTAACGTAACTGCTAGTCATGTAGCATAACTGTTGTCATTGTTGATAACAAATGTGCCTGTATTAGTTCCTAAATAAAACGTAGTAAAATGATTTGCATAAAAGACAGCATAAGGTTCACCATTGATATCTTCTACATTTACTGAACTTAGATAGTTTCGTATTTCTCCATCTTCTGAATACCTCACATCTACAGTATCTCCTATTTGCATGCCAGGAGCAGGAACTCTAAATGTCGCATAAAGATCATTTCCACTCAAATCTTCAAATTGAATATGCTGGTCTGCACCAACATCAATGACAGAAATCACTTCTTGATTTACTTGATCTTGTACTATCTCTGTATCTTGAAATATAGGTGGAGCTATTTCTCCCGTAAAATTTTCACCGTCTATAGTTTTGAGTAATGCTCACTCTGGTATTTGGACTTCAGCAATGTGGCCACTCATTTCGTTGATTGACTGAAGGACTATAGGCACAAGTAAAACTCCACTTAAATGTGCAAAATCCAGCATTACATCACCTACCAATGTTTCTGTAGATACCGGCACCAATGTCATTGTGCCTGTTTCATACCCTCTTGTTTGTAAATATGATATCACCTGTTGTTGCGTACCTGTAGAAAATATTAGTCCTATTTGAGCTCATGTTGTATATACAAATCATGATAATGCAGACTGAAAACCACTATCTTGTAACATACCAGAAAAAAACAATGGATTGACTAGAGGATCAAAAAGCACAATAATGTTTACTCATGATAATATACCTATTTCATTCAATGTTTCTTGTCCCGTGATAGGAATGATGATTTTATCATCTCAAGTTGAAAGTTGTCCTGTTATTCAGATTGAAATTTCTTGTTCTTGTATTTGTTGTGATGTAGTGGTGGTATATAATTGATATTCTACATATGTTTGATTTAATGATTTTCTTGTTTTAGGCCCAAGATATCATCGAACTGCTTTATTACTTTCTTGTCCAATAAGTAATCAATTCATATCTTGATACACATATACTGCTGCAATTATCTCGTCTGAATATATGCCGTCTACATTACCAGAATATATTTGTGCCCAAGTAAGAAGTTGTTGAAGCTGGATTATTTTTTCATTATATCCTCATTTTTCGTATGCACGATCAAAATATCCCGTTACTACTTCTTCTTCAATTGGTGATATATTCAATCAAGAAACACCTTGCGTATCTGAAATAGCTTCTGACACTTGTGAGCTACCTTCACTACTTCATACTTGTATGACGGGTTGTACTTGTGGTATAGCCAAAGTCATTCCTGTAATTTCCTCTTGAATAAGAGGAATACTCTCTCATGTACTACCAACATTTTCTCATGTACTAAGGACAGTCTCTCATGTATATATTTTTCAATCTTCCTCGTTTAGTCATGAGATGATAGGCTCAAGCATTTGTTTAATTTCATCAACGACAACAATAGCATCTTTGACCACCAAAGGAGAGTATGCCTGTCCTATATATCGGTGTACATCTGATTCATCATCATAATATACAAGATAGTCTGAAATTTTTTGTGGTGCTAAAATTTTTGCTCAACGGAGAGGATCTACTGCATATCGCAAGCCATCATCAGCATATATAAATGGGATTCTATGATATACCTTTTCTCCATTTACCACAAAAGTGAGGTATATATCATATATGGAACCATATATCGTTGCTTTACTACCCGTAAATAATGATACGATAGTTTCTCTTGTTACTTCAAACAAAGTATTATCAATCAATCCCTGATTGACTATTTTATCTACATCACCTCTTAGAACGATATCCATTCATGTCCACGTCCACGCTCCTACTTTTAGTATATTGGCAATATTTTCATAGGCAATACGAGAACAATATTGTGCTCATATTTCTCATCATGTAGTTATTACCGACTGAAGACTGTTGCTATACACATATCATGATGCATTGATTTGTATTTTCTGATCTGGATATACTACGGATAATGATTGGATAATGGGAATAATTTCTCCTGATTGAATATCAATTTTTCCTACAATATCACCGGATATATTATATAAAATAGATCCACTTAAATCACGTAAAACTCATGAGAATAATTCTTCATCACCAGAAATTAAATTACTTCATGTTACTAATTCTCATGTAAAGATTTCTCATGATACTATATTTCATGATACTATATTTCATGATACTATATTTCATGATACTATATTTCATGGTACTGATTCTCAAGAAAAAATATTTCAGGAAATGTCAGATACTTCTCAATATATCTCACCTGTTGATGCCATTGTTTCATTATTTAAGACTTCTGTTTCCATACCTGATCCTCACTCTGCTACCGTCTCTATTATAGGTCATTCTGTAGTTGTTTCTGCTTGCTGATCAGGAATTATTTGTGGTTCATTTTGAAATACTATAGGCGCTTCTTCTACGGGAACATTGATATCATCTGCTTTGCTAAATATAGCGACATTATAAATATAAAAACATATACACAAGAGTATAACATGGGTATAACTTAACCAATGATGTTTTCTTTTGTAGACATGATGTATGATTTTTTTGTGTATATGATGTGAATGTTTTTTCACTGTACAAAAAACACTCTGAATATGATTCAGAAAGCTATTGATAGTAAACACTTTATCACATATATTTCACATAGAATTCAATTTGTGTATAAATTTACCTTTTTGTTTTACCGTACTATTATACCCACGAATCCGATGCAAGACAAAAAAATTAGTTGTTCTTGCCACAAAACACTTGTATTTTCCAAAAAATATTTCATAATATATGTAATATATCAAAATCTACTGTAATTATACCTGGAATTTGTTTATAAAAATCATATATATAGGGGGTAGTTTTACCCTATTACTTTCGTTTTTTATTTATGAATAAACGTATATATACATATATTATTTTTTGATTGATCATAGGATGTTTTTCCATTGCTGAAGCATTTTTTTCGCATGTAAATATTTATACCTCCCTTGGCATCTTACCTCCTACATATGATGTCGTTTTTAGTCCTTTACATCTAACCTGAATATATACTAGTGGACCAGTATATGTAGACATACTTGGCAGTGGTATCCAAGAAAATACTAGTGGCATTTATCATAATGGCACGTATGTATTTTGATTTTATCGAGGAACATGACCATTTATTACGTGAGCTGGCTATTCTAGCTGAAATACTCGAACATTTATGCAAACGACAAAAACGATTGATCGGATTGATGATATTTGACCAACATTTGCAGGAGTACAAAATGGGATCACTTATGATGATGCTGTTAGTATTACCTTTACTGACAATTACCCTGGCGCAACTGCTACTATCAATGGAGATGCTTTTTCTTATTGACATTCAATCACTACAAATGGGACGTATCAACTGATCGTTACTGATGCTGTAGGACATACAACATGAGCCACATTTATTATTTATCTTAATGAAACTCCACCCACCTCATGATGAACAATTTCTTCTGGATGAGGTGGCTGATGAGGCACGAGCCTCGGTGCACGAGAATTAACACAAAATATTTGTGCCACAAGAAGCTGTTATAGCTATTATTATGATGATACCTGTGGACCGTGTACTCCTCCCAAAGCGCCTGTAATCCCTTCTGATTGGCCACCTTATCATTATGCAAATCCCACTTCTCCTAGTATAGAAGATTCTTCGTATCCTAAAGAACGAAATGATGCTTATCTTCGAGCTTACAATTTATGAATTACCACAGTCTCCCCTATACAAAATGCTGAACTTGACACACAACTTCTTAGAAAATTTGCTGCCAAAATGATAGCGGAATTTGCTATCGAAGTAGTTGGGATTTTGCCTGATGAAGGGAAATTATGTTCATTTACTGACATTTCTGAAGAAACTCCAGAACTTCAATATTATATGAGACTTTCTTGTAAACTTGGTATCATGGGATTGGATTATTACGGTGATGCGGATACTGTGTTCAATCCAAATTATGTCGTGACGAGAGATCAGTTTGTTACTTTACTTTCAAGAACTCTTTTCAGAGATACTTATAATATACAACAAGGTGAACTTACTTTTTATGATAAAGCCAAAAATTTTGTCAGTCATAGTATGACAAATATAAGTAAAGCATTGGGTATCAATATGGTCATTAGTACCCCACTCGATTGGTATACTAAGCATTTACAAGCAATCAAAAAATTATGAATAATTACCAACTACACCCTCAGCACCAAGGAGTTTAAAGGGTATGTAATGATTATCATGTATAGACTTGATAAACTAGGTATTGCTAAGGTAAAAAACCTTACAGAAAAGATTATTGCACTTTAAGCGTAATTGTACCCTCTATAGTTGGTTGATTTTCATATACTACTTCGGCTCTGATAGTATACGTACCTGCTTGAGTGTATATTTGATTTGCTTGTACACACTCTCTTCACTTACAGTTGAGTGTTTTTCCATTGCCAAAATTTCGATGAATCTCTGTCGGTAGCCCATTAAGTTCAAGCAAAGAAAAACTTGCGCTATCACCGATACTTGCCACTTGTCACGCATAATTGGTGATCGCAATCTTTAGCGTTTGATTTGCTCTTTTTACGATAATATTATTTTCTGGAGAGACCGTTACTTCACGGCCTTTTTTTGTTTTGATAATAAGAACTGGATGATATGTTCCATTACTATTTTTGGTATCATATCTATACGTATGATTTATAATTGATTCTGAAAAATCTTTTTTTATTGATCCTGTTCCATCTCCAAAATCCCAAGTAAATGACACCACTTCATCATCAGGATCGTTGACTACAGTAGTGGATGCATCAAATTTTACAGTAAATGGATCTGTACCCACAGTATCTGGAGTAACAATAAGCTTTCCTATAATATTTTCTCTATTTACTTTTATAGGGATACTAATCTCTTTTTTTGCGCCACTTTGTTTATCTTCTACGATAAGTTTTGCTTCATGATCATTGTTGTTGTCAATCGTATATTCAAATGTATTGGCATCTGTAGCGATAATTTGTTTCCCATCTATCAATACTTTTTTGGTGGCTGTTGTGCTATCTGGAGAAATTTGATTGACTTGAATTTTGATAATAGTAGGGATCTCGGTCAATATCAGTTCACCTGACATCCATACCATAGCACCTTGTGTGGCCACTTTTTTGAACTGTGGTGACTGTGGCGATTTGAAGTATACATCATAATTAACCTGGAAATCACTTATACCAATCTGTATATCATCACTTTCACATTGTCATTGTTTATCATCTTCCGTAAGGAAGGTATTTTGTATAGCATAAAGCCCTGCATTGGGAAAATCATAACTAAATGTCCCATTATTGTTTCTGATGGTATCTATTACTTTGTCCTTATTGTTTCTATCGAGCACAGTAAATTGATTGGTACTAATCGCTACTGTTTTATCCAAAAAACTGGTCGTAATGGCATATTGTTTTCCTTCCGTTTGCTTCACAAGTATTTCACATACAGGAACATCTGATTGTTCTACTCTAATAGGAAATGTATAAATATATTTATTGAGATTTGGGAACCTAATATACACGTTGTGAAGTTTAGCTTCATTGTAAATAAATGTAGTAGTCACATTGTTTTGTTTGTCTTGTTGACCATCACCATTAAAATCCCAAATGATTTTATAATCACTCAGACCAAGATCTTTGAATACGGCATTTGCATCAAATGACACTTTACTTGGAGCTTTTCCTACAATCATTTCTGTTTTTGCGTCATTGAAAGTCAACGCTCATTTGGTAGGATTGATGACGATTTCTGAATCAAATACTATCGATCAACCAGAAAATGTTTTTTGAAATTTTTCTGAAGTAGGAATGTTGATATATGTTGTTTCCAATGTAAGAGGATATTCGCCTTTTTTGAAATACATACAAGATCCCTCAAATTGTGCAGTCGTAAAATTGAGAGTAATTTTTTGGCCATTTCAACAATTTAGTACTATCTCTGTAAAATTGACTTGTCAGAGTGATGGTACAATTTGTGTGTTGAAATAAGTATTATTTAATGTGTAAAACATAGTAGCTGGGGCAATAAGTTTCATAGAAACATCTCCACGAGTATATTTTACCTCATCCTTGAGTTGTAAATATGGCATAATTAGCTTATCACTATCTAAGATATTTTCTACAGAAAAATTTTTGACCATCGTGATCACATTTGCTCACAATGCAATAGCAAAAATAAATATTAGGAATCAAAACAAAGATCCGAAAGCATATTTTATTTTTGATGTGTTTTTGACGGTAATCAACCTATACAAATTGACAACCAAAAATCAGATACCGAGAAATGTTAATAATCCAAAAAACACTACAGAAAAAGTCTGCAACAATGTTTTGGTAGTATTTGGGTCTAATCATACACTAGAAAGCTGAGTCGGATTATTCATCAAATTATAAAAAATAAGAGACAATCATCCTATAATAATCATAAATAATGTAGCACATCCCATTAGCACCATTTTTATTGAAATTTTTGAACCTGGTTTGGTGATATTTGCTGTCTGCTGAGGATGAACTGGTGGTTGCTGAATAACTCACACGTTCATAGGAGAGATTTGATCGACCATTTTGCTATACATAACAATAAAACCTAATATTGGATAGTGTATATGTATTTTTTTGTACTAGCTTTTCAATCTAAAACTGTTTTTATTACACTCGCATATTTCATAACTTTTCCATGAAATAGCAAGCCAAATAACCATCATATCTTACTATATTTGCAATTTTTTTCCATCGTAGATATACTTATTGGTAAGTACTTTATGTTCTTTATTACACTATTATTATGGAAAATCAAAAATGATCATTTTTTGCACAGTTTATGAGCTGACTTTTCATTGCCATAGGAATATTTTTGGGTATTTATGCTTGTTTTGTACATGCAGACACCCGAGAAATACATGGTGGCACTTGGGATAATGGCAATTATATTGATCGTGATTTTTGGGCGCTAAGTCCTGAAAGAAGCGATATTATCACTGCGTTATATGGAAATGTGACTGAACCCAGTATATATACCAAAACATGGGATCAAGAACGTTTGGCTACTTGTACTACAGAATGAACTATGGACGTAGAATATCTTTCTTCACTACCTACTTGATCACTTCATGACTACACTATTTATGTCATAGATGCTTGAGAATATGAAGCAACTTCGACTATTGATATGGGAGAATGTACGAGTATCATTAGTAGTTGAACAGTTGTAATACATGCACGTGAAATGGGAGAACTTCCTATAATCAATATTTGAAAAAGTAATACCATCATGCAAAATATCGTTATAGCTTCGAGTGAAGGCAATGGAATAGTTATTTCATGATCAGTAAATACTACCATCAATGCTATTGAAGTTTTGGGAAACACAGCAAATGGCAAATGATATGGGATATATATGTCGGAAACTGCATTTACCAATATATTGCATACAAAGACACATGATAATACTGTTGGAATCTGAGGTACACACAATAGTTTTTCCACTATTTCTTCACTTACTACATACAACAATCAGTATGGTATATTATTGTCTCTTGATCATAGTACCATAGAAAGTGTAGACAGTTATCACAATAGCGACGATGGTATCTCTCTTTTTGATACTACTGCTAGTGCTGTTGCCAACCTACATACTTATGACAATGGGGTAAATAATATATATATAGAGTGATCCAATGAAAATACATTTTCTGACTTTATCACTGAGAGAAGTATTGATGGAATACATTTATACAATTCTTCTAACAATACGCTCACTAACATTACTTGAAATACCAATCAAAACTGACTATATATAGAAAATTCATTAGAAAATACCTTACATAATATAACCGTAAATAGCAATACTGGCTATTGAATATTTTTTTCTGATGTACACTACACAACCCTAAATTGAATAATTGCTTCATGAAATAGACAATATGGAACGTATTTGCAATCCAGTACTCACAATACATTTTCCAATTCTTTTTTCTCTCAAAATAATTCGTGAGGAAGTTTATTGTCTCAGGCAAACAATAATACTATCATCAATACGCGTATATCTACCAATACGGGTGCAGGAATATATATTATGTGATGATATGGAAATACTATCTCGTGATGTTTGTTGTCTTGAAATACTAGTGGATGAATTTTTCTCAATGCAGCATATCTTACTACTATATACAATACTAATGAATCTTCTTACCTCGGATTTAGTGAATATGCTCTCATGGCACGCTGATGAACAGGAAATAATTTTTCTTTATTTTCATGAAACAATCCTATTGTCATTGAAATATATTCTTGAATAAATGGAAGCAATCCAACACAGCCAATTGTGTTTGGCTTTGATACGTATACAAAAAACAATAGTATTATTATATGGAAATCAGCACCACTTCTGACCCTTACAGGATCTATAAGTGTGGGATGATTGGTAGATATAGATGCAGATATTTTATCAATACAAAACACTACAGGAAATCAAGTTATGTTTTCGTGAGTTACTTCATTGACTGTTGCATGAACAACTTGGGACTGAAAACTCTATCCACCTACGATTATCACTACAGGAAGTAAAATATGTATACCTGGAAAAACATGAACAACCAATATTGCAAAAGTTTTGACTACTATAGACATCGTTTCTGGATCGACATATCTCACCATGAGTTGAGGAAGTGCAACTATTGATACTTACCTATTATCTTGATCATCAGGACAATATTTAAAAATTTTAACATCAATAGACTGAACTAATTGGACGACAAACTTATTGAACACTGGATGTACTTTAGATCAAGATCTTGTTTGCCATTTTATGACTACAGGTACGATAAAACTTTTTGCTTTTTGAATCCCAACCAACTATTCATTTACATGAATAACTCAATCAGGTACTGTAATTATAAGTGGATGAATGTATGCTACAGGCGTACAAATTTCTTTTACTGGAGACAATATTTCTGGAGCAACTATCAATAACGCTCCTTATAGTTCTTCAGCACTTATCACGTGAGATTGAATAAAAACGTTTGTACTTACTGATATCTGAGGCAATACTACAGGTATAACTTTTGTTATCGACACTATTGCTCCTCTTTTGACGGTCAATACACCAGCTAGTTGATTACTTCTTACTACATGATCTATGATGTGATTCTCTCGAGAATGAATAGAAACCAATCTCTCATGAGGATATACACTCATAATAAGCTGAGCAACTAGAAATGTACACACTATATATGGAACATCATATATACTTTCTCTCTCAAGCATAAGTAATGGCGCTTACACATGGCGACTAATTGCTACTGATCGTGCAGGGAATACTAGTATGACTACACCAGCATCGTTTACTATAACGACACCTCTCTTACCTACGACAAGACTATTGACTGGTAATTTATACTATACTACTGCACGATATACAAAAGAGTATGTCTCTCTCTATGTATGGACAAATAAACTAGCCACATATTCGTTTACTGGTGATTTTAGTAGTTCGCCACTTACCTGAGCAGGACTCAATGGAGACATGACGTGAACTTTATATCTCAGTGGTCCTGATGGACTTAAAAACATTTCGCTTCAACTGACTGATTGAACTACTACGACAGGAAACATCTTTACTGTTTATCTTGATACCACTGCGCCTACTCTGCCAAATTTACTGAGTCCTATAAGTGGCAATACTGCTACGGGAGCTTTTTCTCTCAGCTGGGCTCCGTCCACTGATACATGAGTATGACTTTCTGGATACCAGTATTTTATATCAACTACAGGTACTTTTGCACATACCATCAAATCATGATTTACTACGAGCAATTCTGTAGCTCTTGCCAATCAAGAACTCGGCACTACAGGGGCATTTTATCGACAAATCAAAGCTATTGATAGATTGGGAAATGTATGAACATCAGCAATCCAATCGTTCATATATAGTGGAATCTCTGATATTGTGCCAGATATATTTTCTTTCAATCGTATCTCTAGTGCAAAACTAAACAAAGTATATTGATCCAATACCATAACTATCACTTGATTGTCTGCAAATACTCCCGTACTCGCTACCATCAATAGATGAGTCCTATATATTAGTGGGAATATGGTAGGCACTAGTGGCTACGTCCAAAACTGATGGACAGTAAAAATTGAGCTTATTTCACGTGATGCCTATGAAGAAGATATCACTAGTACTCTGGATATCAATGGCGTGTCTGCTATTTTTCGTATCTCTACAGAGACAGAAGAAGAAGCAAATAGCACTACTGCACATTACTCAATTATTTCGTCCAATCTTTCCAGCACAGAAAAGCTACAGATTATCGCTATTTTTGAAGCGCTTCAAGAAGTATATGCTGGCATAAAAGAATCAGAATTTTTTGATTCACTCACTACTATGTTGTCTAGTAAGATAGATGATCTTGGGACAAGTACTACTGACAAAAACAAACGTGAATCCTTACAATATTTGTATGATCTTATTGATCAGTATCGTAGTGATGAAGTAGACAATAATGATATATCCGATACTTCACGAATAAACAATGGTATTTACACTGCGCCAAACGGTAAAAAATATCCTATTACGTATAATTCTACCAAAAAACAATTTACCTCTTCTAGTTTTCTTACACCAAAATATTTCCCTACACTTGATGTATTGAAATATACTATTGACATAGCAAATCCAGCATGATCAAAATATTCGGCAGCTAAAACTATCAAAGCACGACGAGGGAAATTAGTGCTCGATGGGACATGGCAAACATCTCCATATACTGCCCCAAATCATAAAGTATTTTATTTTTTCAAAACTATTGAGGGAAAATATTCTTCTTATACTTTTACGGTAGAAAAATATTTTGATAGTTTAGAAGAAGTTAAAGAATATATTTATAACAATAACAGATAAACAAAAACTGGGAGCAAGTTACCTCACCCCCTTCCAATTCCTATCTTTTTTTAGTGATATTGTTTTATCAGCTTTTTGACGGTAGTGTTTCGTGAAAATTCTTTGAGTGGAATTGTATAGTCAGGATTTTGTAATCGTTGATCACGTTGAAGAATAGCCTGAATGATTTCTCTTTTAGATCCAGGAGCTATAAATTTTACATTACCTCGAACTACCTCAGGGATAGATGCAATATAGGTTGTCAGAAGTGGTTTTCCCATTGCGACACTTTCTGTATGTACGGAACCAAATCATTCTGACAATGATGGAGCGACAATCATATCTGAGCTTGCAATCAATGTACGCAATTCGTTTTTTTCGCAACCATTAAAGATCTGTACTGATGATCCTAAGTGATGTTTCTTAATACATGCTTTGATATACTGAGTCCTTTTAGAATCAATAATATTGAAAACAAATAATAATGTATGGTCTATAGCTACCAATTCTGGTAATGCTTGCACCAAATAATCTAATCATTTTGATTTGCCTGCATGTCCGTAATACAGGACAACAAAACGATTGTTTCGTCAATGCACATTTTTCCATGATTTTATATCAAAGGAAGATACTTCATTTGGATTTCGAAAATGAGTATCTACACCGTTGTAAATCATAGTGATTTTTTTGTCTGGTATATGATGGACGATCCTGAGTGAATTGAGTGTATAATAAGAAACACAATGATATACCGTATAAGGAAACCAAAAAATTATTTTTTCAAAAAACATATATATCCATCATTTTCGTCGTCACTTGTACTGTATTCGAAGTTTTCCAAAAATCTCATGAACGGTCAGTACTACTTTTTTATGGAAAAGCTTACCCAGTAATGATGCAGAAATAGCTCATCAATAGGTACTTGTATGGATAAAAGAAATGTCTTTTTGACGCCATAAAATTTGTATACCTTTCCATAATGACCAAAACATAAAACTGATTCTATTTTTTCCGACTCTATAGATATTAAAATTTTCTTTTTTTTCTTCACGTAATAAGTGTTTATCAAAGTGACTTGTCACTATCGTTATCCTATATCATTTTGCCAATAAACGAAAAATTATAGCTTCAAATACTGTTTCTGATCAGCCTTTATGAGGGGGATAATAGTCTAAAACAAAGAGAATGTGTTTGTTCATAATTATTTGGTTAGAAGGTTTTGAATGTTAAAAGGTTAAAAGGTTTTGAAGGTTAACTTTTTAACATTTTAACTTGTAACATTTTAACTTTTTAATTCAACCAAAAAAGTCCTTCAATATTTGACAAAAATCAAGATTTGGCATATAATTATTGTGTAGACTTTTATTTGCCAAATAGTAATGAAAAAAAAACAAAAAAGGTTAGCTCTACATCAAAGAATTCACCATCATCTGAGAAAACATTTTCACAGACATATTCATAAAATATTACATGTTGCAAACCATTTGCATCATACTCTTTTTCATACTTTAGAATTGGTAGTAGTATTTTTTGTGACTGTTTCTTGAGGTTCTATCATGTTTGCAAATCTTACGGGGATCAACCAAATGATCTATAGACAGAATAGTAGTGAAGTAGCTCAAGCACTTGTACATGCTATGCAAAATCCCGCAACCTCACTTAAACAAGGAAATATTATTTCTATCTGGGATATGGATACTGACGTAGAAAATACATTTACCAAATGATATTGTACGTATGGTGCAGCGAGGATTTCTCCTGAATTTTTTCCTTTCATAGATGAAAAAGTCCAGCAAAGAACTTGGTGAGGAAACGCAGTAGATCGATGTAAAAATGCATCTGATACAGGATATAAAATTTGATCTATTCCTAGTCAATGAGCATTGATCATTTACAATGCCTGAGGAAAATTTGGAAGTTATGGGCATGTAGGAAAAGTTCTTCACTATGACAAGAAGCTCAATAAAATTATAGTAAGAGATATGGCTCGAGTAGCCAAAAGTACTATGTCTGACCGTTGGGAAGATCTCACTACAGCCAGCGTAAAATGTTATATTTATGCTAGTAAAACAGATGCGCCTTCTATAAATATCTGAGATCAAACTCTATCGGATACTACAACAATTGTATCTGGCAAATCATCTTCTATCACTACGGGAACTTCACATGGAGCTAGCCCTTCTTCTTGATGAACATCTAGTTCAGTAACAAATCCTCCCGTTACTCCACCTATTATTCCACCTGTACTCCCTCCGATTGCTACAGGGATACATACCTTACCACAAGATCAAGAAGTTATTGTGCCTGTTATTTCGCAAACCACAAATAATAAAACCTTGACTCTCGATGTGAAAAATCTACGTGATATTGCTCAGCATTTTATAACACAAAACAATCTTACAATTTCTATCGTTTCCAAATCACCGCTTAAACTTGGTGAAGTAGCTACTCTTACCTTTGAAATTAAAAATAAAGAATCTGATGAACTTTATTCTGGATTACTTCCTTTTACATTTACCTTACTTTCGACGAATGATACCCTTCAACCAAGTATTTCAAATATTCAACTCATAAATAATGGAAAAATAGAAGTGACTATCCTTGGTCAAAAAGTTTGAACTGCAAGTATCGTGATAAGTATAGATGACAAAAAAATTGGTGAGGTTGGTTTGGAAGTTATGTAAGATTTTTAATATTTTCTTATGAGAGAAACAAGAAAAAAAATCGCCAGGCGATTTTTTTTCTTATATTTTGAATAGTTGCATATTCTTTGTGAAATAGACAAATAGTCAATTAGTCCTCGAGAAACCAAACACCGAGACCATAACCCTGATTGCTTCGATCTAACCTACCACTGGTATTATTGCATTCCACCTTGGATGCATCGTCCCGAGAAGCAGACGCAGACCACAAACGGCGACCGTAACCGTCCCACGCACCATCCGGACCACGAAAGCCAAACTGATTTACTCATAACAAATCAAAGAAATCTTTTGCTTTTTTAGACCACTTAGATTCAGTCAATTTATCTCCTCATGGAAATATATTAGCTGCAGCCAAATATTGTTCTTTCTTACAAATATTTTTATTGAGTATCTTCGCTTCTTTTATTTTCCTAATTGCCTCATGTTTAAGCCGCAATCACTTCTTCTTTGTTGTCTCGTTTTCTGTCCACACATTTTTACCTTTTTTGATTCAACTAATATGTTTTATATCATCGTATGTCGCTTGCTTAGGAGCAAATTTGAGTTGTCCAAGTTTAGTGTTGAGTATCAGTTTTCCATCATCAAAGTCTATTCATGTGTTCAACTGTTGAAGTCCTGCTTCGTCTTTATTATTTACTAACGCATCAGTTTTCTTCTGAAGCCAATTTCTGTGGTGTTCTGTTCATTTCTTTGCTTTTTCCATAATTTGTTTTTGGAGAGTAGAGATATCGGATTCTTTCTTTTCTGATTTTTCTCCATATTCTTCGCTCATTGTAGCAAGTTCTGCTTCTTTGTCTTCAAGAAGTTTCTTTTGTTCTGCGACTATATCTTCTTGTTTTTTTACATCTTTCTTCTTTCCTCTCAACGCTTGCTTCTTGCTCTTAGCGTCTTTATATTCTTCTGTCGCTATTGTATCATCAAGTTCTTTGTAGAGTGTGTCTTTTATGACTTTGATCGCTTCTTCTTTGTGAGATTCCCAAAAATCAGAGTTATCCTGCATCCTATTGATTTTTTCGTTGGTGTCTTTTCTCTTTACTCAGAAATCTTTTGATAGGTCGTCTCTGTACGCTTTGGGTGTTTTGATCATAGGTATAAAGTTACGAATAAATAGATGTATGTAGTAATTATGGTCAGAATTGGAAATTTTGCAAAATTATACGCAAACATATTACATATTTACACACGAAAGTCAATATATATTTTATCCAATATAATTGGATTGAAAATAAGAGAAAAATCTATACAATGTAATTGTTTTAGTTGCTTACATATTGCCAATGACAAACAAAAAAAATGAACCAACATTTCATTTGTCTTATGAAAATGGGTATTACACGATCCAGATAGATTTTGGCAAAAATTCAACTATTATTACCGAATGAAAAACATTGGATGAATTATTTGCAAATATTGATGAAGCTGTACAATGTCATTTGGGAAACAACGTAAATTATGATATCAAACTCCAGATACCTGCAATTACATTTAGTCGTTTCCAAAACGCTATATGCCACTAACGTATACGCTAGCCATAAAAATAGCAAATGATGCTTGATTTGTATGTGATCATCAAGTAGGAAGTCATCAGCAATTCAAAAGATGAAAAGATATCGTCACTATTCCTCGTAAGAAAGAAATTGCTATTGGTACTGCTCGTGCCATCATCAAAAGAATAGCTATATCACTAGATATATCATTTGAAATCTTAATCAAGAAATACGATATACATTTCTAATAAATGTGCTTTTTGATTATTTTTTATAATCAGTTGTATACATCTCATCTGCTTTCTATTTTAAGTATTTTATTACCTACAGACCCTTTACGAAAGATTATCTTGCGCAATCGCTTGTAATGCACGGAAAAAATGCTGTCTTATATTTTCCTCCAATGTTTCAAGAAATTTTTCATATTGTTTGGTCATTATTTTCTCTTCTTATGGACTGTTAAAAGCTTCGCAGCATCTATACCTTTTTCACCGAAGTCTATCACTGTATTCCATGACTCCAAAAATTCGGCAATCTTCTCATAATCCTTTACGCTCATAAGAAATGCTTTCGCTTTGTTATTGGCGATAATACACTTTGGAGTGTGTAAATTTTGAAATACTTTATTGGTATGCATTCTCAAAACTGAGACAGGTATAATATCAGTAGCGCGCATGACGTATTTTTATGTTATAAATATATAACATATATATAATTAATTGTTATACATTGCAAGAGTAAATAAAAATCCCGTAACTAGTACGGGACGCATTTATATATGGTAGGTAGCTAAGCTAATAGTTCCGCCTCAGCTACCGCTTCAGCGGCATCTTCTTCTATCTCAGTTTCTATAGCGATAAGTGCTTCGTCATCAAGAACCTTTTTCCCCATTCTCATCTCTTTGATTTTGTTTTGGATATCTTTTTCGATACTAGCTCTTGTCTTATCATCACTATCTAAGGCAACTACAAATTTTTCTTTGCCTTGGAACTTTTGCTTACCAAAGGTATAAAATGCTCATGCTCTATCTACTAATTTAAGTGCTGTTGCTGCTTCTACGATATCCATAGTTTTATCGTATCACACGCCTCGTTTGACTGGCAATTCTGCTGTCTTAAACGGTGCAGAGATTTTATTTTTGGCAATTTTAATCTTTGCTAAGTATCACACCTGTTCTTTATCTAGCATAATTTTATCTCCTCTACGGATTTCTACTCTTTGAGAAGCAAAAAATTTGAGTGCATTTCATCCTGGAGTAGTTTCTGGATTACCAAACATCACACCTATTTTCATACGTATCTGATTGATAAATACACAGGTAGTACCTGATTTTGCTAGCACTCAAGAAAGCTTCCTGAGTCCTTGAGACATCATCCTTGCTTGTAAGCCCATATATGAATCTCCCATATCTCATTCTACCTCTGCTCTAGGTACTAAAGCTGCTACTGAATCAATTACTATCAATTTGACTGCTCCTGATTTTGCTAATTCTTCTGCAATCTGTAATGCTTGCTCTCCAAAATCTGGCTGAGAAAGGAGTAAATTGTCTACGTCGACCCCAAGTTTTCTTGCATAATGCGGATCTAATGCATGCTCTGCATCAATAAATGCTGCAATTTCTCATCTTTTTTGGATCTCTGCTATAGCATGAAGTGCAATAGTTGTCTTACCAGACGATTCTGGTCCATAAATTTCAACGACCCTTCCTTCGGGGTATCCTCCTCATAAAATCAAATCTAATACATAAGATCCACTATGAAATGTATTTACAAGTCCTACATTTGCATTGTCCCCCATCCTCATGATGGCTCATTTTCCAAATTGCTTTTCAATACTTTTGAAAGCTTCTTGTAATTCTTGCTTGTGTGTTGCCATATTCTATCATAATAAGAGTATAAAACTAATTTACTGCGTGTAATTTACTATGTGTAATTTATTGCGATAACACATTACGTTATGTCCCGAAGGGACAAATTACATTCGTGATAAAAAGATTACCATGTCCTTACTTTGTTTACGATAACAATCGGATAACTGAAGTAATGAGTTTTTAATATTTTTCCATCAACAAAATCAATTTTACAGAATTTTTTTAGAAAATCAAGAGATTTTTCTCGTATGCTTACCTACTGTTTTATTATTTGTCAAAAATAGTGTTGATTTTGTCAAAAATGATTTGACATTGTCAAGGAGAAAAATATACTGACATCGAAATTGATATTTATATTGTAATGTATCCCGATAAATCGGGATGTAATGAATCGTAATTTACTTCGTGTAATGTATTGTAGAATGGCATGAATCGCTGATTTAGAAATTTATAGCATTGCTCGTGACCTATCAAAAGATGTACGGTAAATACATGAAAAACTTACTATAGATAGTAAAAAAATAATGTGAAGTCAATTATCATACATAAAAATTTCTCAGGAGATATAGATAATTTCTCAGGAGAAGAAATTATTGCCCAAGACTCAAAAGAAGTCTACAGAGCAAAATATATGGGTGAATTCGTAGACCACAGAAAACAAAGAATCACCCTCACCCTCTTTAGCAAAGAGGGAACGCTTATTAACTATAAGTCCCCTTTGCTAAAACTCAAAAGAAGTCTACAGAGCAAAATATATGGGTGAATTCGTAGACCACAGAAAACAAAGAATCACCCTCACCCTCTTTAGCAAAGAGGGAACGCTTATTAACTATAAGTCCCCTTTAGTAAGGGGGGAAACGAAAGAGGATTCAATTATTTTAATCTTTTAATCTTTTAATTAAATCCATGGCTATCAAAGACCTCGACAACATCCAAAAATCACTTATCGCCTTCTTCAAAAAAAATACGAATCAAGAAGGAATCACCTTGAGAGAGATTGCTCACAATATCGGAGCAAGTCACCCACAGACGGTGTTGAATAAATTGAATCAATTGGTTTTGAAGTGATATTTTATCAAGGATGAACAAGGATATAGATTAATCAGAGAAAGTGTCACGGATCACTTACATGACATTGTCCAGCTACCCATCTATGGTTTTGCTCAATGTTGAAATAAATGAAAATCTGTCGTCGATGAATATTCCCAAGAAAAAATACCAGCCACGATAGCAATGCTTGGCGTCAAAGATGTCAGTAAATGTTTTTTTGTCAGAGCAAAAGGAAATAGTATGGAGCCAAAAATTCAAGATGGTGATCTTGTGTTGATTAGACAGCAAGATAGTTATGATATAAACGATTATGTTTTTGTCGTACACAATGATCTTCCAAAATTAAAAAAAATAATCCAAAAGGATGAAAAACGATTTTTAGAATCTGTGAATAGATTTTTTGATAATGTAGAAGTCAGTAAATACGATGAAGCCAAAGTCATCGGTGTAGTAAAAAAAATTATCAAAGATATATAACCTACTATACAGCAATGCTCTTTTCTTCTAAAGTATCGTAGTTTATATGTCCAACATATAGTTCTGATTGATGAGGAGCTGTTATTTGTTTTGCTATATCAACCTCTGTTTCTGTCACACCTTGCTGTCCATTGGATTCTATAACGGTCACTATTCCCCTGTCCTTATCTATTTTTTTAATGAAAGCGACATGATGGATACGGTATTTTGCGCCATCTTTTTCTATCGTTGGGATAGCTCATGTACTTCGTTGATAGTTTGGATTTGTGCTATTCCAAAAAATAGCATCTCATTCTTTGATCTCAGATATATTTGTCTCAATGTTGGATTTTTCTTTTTCAATTTGTAATTTAGTCGTTGGAAATTTTTGAAACATAGATCTGGAGTCTCCAGGAATTTTGAATCCAGCCTTATCAATAGTATAATAAAGCAATCCGGAACAGTCTAATCATTTTTCTATATCTGTTTTTCCTCACCAAGAATAAGAAATAGGATTTTTTTTATCTTCTTGTATAACAGACTTCAAAGACGCCAATACTTTTTCTCTCTTTGTGGTATCATCACGTTCGATGTTTTTGTCTGACGTATTAGGTACTTCACTTGTAGTAGGGACTATGGCTAGTGTTGTAGGATCTATCCCCTCTTGGATTTGATCCATAAGTTCTTGGAGTTTTGCTTGATCATTTTTGTATTGATTGATCAATGATTTCATTTTATTGAGATTTGTTTTATTATACTCCAAGACAGTACCTCAGCTTATTTTCCCCATAAATTTCTGTTTAAGATTTTTTGTAAAATTATGAATAAGTGTATCAAAAAAATTACCTTTTGTTTTTGCATCAGGAATATTTTCTGACAATAAATATTGCTTAGCATCTTTTTTGAGTGGGTTGATATCAAGTCCCAATTCTGCTCCTGTAGCGACAATGCCTCCTTTTTGAATATCAAGAAAATCGAGATACATCTCTGCAAGTTGGCTTTTGGTATCTTCTATGGTTTCAGAAGACTGAATATTTTCCTCAGTTTTTTTTTCTTCTTTTGGTGTATTCTGATTTTCTAGCGTTTGGTCTGACATAGTGAGTATGATAAGGAAGTAAAAGAAAATTATTTGATAGGTACAATAGTTGTTTTGGAAAAATCAATTTGGGGATTTGATAATTCTTGTCAGACAAAATAGTTTGTTATATTCCCGTTGATAGTAAGTCTTTGAGTAATAACTTTTTTTTGCTCAATAAGATTATTATCTTCTCCATGTCCAATACCAATCGTTTTCCCCTCCGTATTGAAATATAATACTTGTGATTCTATCATAGATTTTGTAATTTGTTTTACTGCCCATATTGCTTTGTCTTGGTCAGTTTTTTCTCAAGATTTTGCCAATAAAATAATATCTTTCCCTCGTGGCTTCCAAGTTGTCAGTATCTGCAAAAATATTTTTCTTTGCATTTCAGACAACACGTCCATTGAGCCAATTATAAGACCATTTTTTATGGTAATAGCGTCTAACTGAGCTACTCTTGATTCTACTTCTTGTAAATAACTCGCAGAATCTAAATCATTACTGGATTTGAATTGAGATATTTTGGCTAGCATAGCAATATACATATTTTCGAATCGATCGTGAAACTCCTTATATTTTCCTAATAATTTTGTGCTTGCTGTACTTGGATCCATATTGACAAGACTCATTTTAAATTGCGTTCGTTCATCTATTTTAGCTTGATATTTTATGATATATTCTGAAGGCAAATCTAACTCATTATTATCAAATTTTATAAAAGACTCAAACGTATCTTTTGCTTTGTCCACATAATTTATGTATGGCATGGCTTGTTTATAGTCTACTTGCGTTCAGAGATTTACATATTCTTTGTGGATAACGGTATTTGTTTGTGTGAAATATAATGGTTCGTTAATCCGCAAACGACTTGTACATGCGACAATCTGATTGTTTTCTATTTTGAAAAGAAATTTTTCTATATTTCCTATATGAGCTTTTTTTGCTGCTATAATAAGATTATATGGCATTTCTATATATCATTGTTCAGTTTTTGTTGTTTCATTATTTTCTATATCTATTGAAATGGGCTGAGAATATTTTTTGATATATTCTATAATTTTGAGTTCTATTTCTTTTTTGATTTTTGGATTTGTGTATGATTTTTCTTCATAAATTATTTTTGCTAATCTTGATGTATATTCATTATTCATTTTTTTATCCATATCGCCAGCATCTGCTTTTGTATCTAAAAATGCAGCATCATCGGTAAATCCGAATCCTGATATCAGACCCATTTGTCCAAAAATTGATGACTTACCTGGATCAATAGCAGACAACAATATATTCCATTTTGATGAACCTACTCGCATTTTCATAATTTCTTCTGATGACATATTTTCCATCTCTTCAATAGAAATTTTTTTGTCTATTGCATTATTGTTATTTATTTTCCAACCATTATCATAATACAATCATAACGCATCTGCTTTTTCTGGTCTAAAAAAATCTATTAACGCTGATATAGTGTTGGTTCATGCATAGCCATGAATCTCTTTGGCAATTCTATAAATAATATTTTGTCCTACTTTATCTGAATATTCGATCTTGGTATCTCGTCTATCTTGGACTAAATCCTGCACAAAATATGTCTTGGCTTGTGTCGCATTTCGTGATAATGCTCATGTATTTTCAAAATCTCCCTGTATTAATATTTTTTCTATCATAACAGCATCCAAAGCCCTAAATGAAATATCTAAATTTATTTGTTCTTCTCTAGAAAGATCAATCGACTTGTACTCATAATATCTTTTGATAAGTTCAGTATTTTTTTTCATAGTATCTATTTTATCTTTGTAGATATATTCTGGAGATTTCCATGATTCTATAAACATATGTTCTGTATTTTTTATTCATTGATACAATTCCAAAACCATATATGGTTGAGTAGCCCACATTTTTTCTAAGGTAGCAAATCCTTTTGGAGATTCAGATTTAAGTTTTTCTCAGAAAAGTTTTTTGTATTCTTGTATATTTTTTGCACCTGTGATATATTGCTCTGGTCATCTCAATCCCAAGGTATAATATGTCTTGGATTCGGTAAGTATTTTTTCTATAGCTTTTATCCCCAAGTTGTTTTTCATTGCCGAAACAAAATTATTATATTCTGAGGTTCCTTTTTTTTCATATACATATGCTTGGATATATTCCATTCTCTTGGCTATAA
>CAYRIQ010000010.1:0-21345 GCA_964424505.1 uncultured Candidatus Peribacteria bacterium
AAGACTTGGCATATTAATTATAATTCGTAATAAATGTTCACTTTCCAAACTATAGGGAATTTTTTTGATTTTTTTGCACCTATCTTCTGTGATGAGTGCAAATTTTGGTGTTTTTTGACCCCTTCCATGACTATGGGGGTCAATTTTTGCCATTTTTTGACCCCCCTAGGGGCTATAGGGGTCAAATTTTGTTATTTTTTGACCCCAGGTTTGTTTTTATATAAGATGTCTAGATATTCAGGAATGATGTAAGGTTGATCGGCTTCTTCTTCGATACGGCTCACAATTCATTTAGATTCTAACTGTCTTAGGTAGTTTCTTATAGTATTTCTTGCATATTTTCATTCTTTTTCCAATGATTTAATATTGTTGTAAGGTCTATCAAAAAGCATAGTAATAAATCCATATGGAATTTTTAATCATGCTTCTTCTACTGATTTTACCGTCAAATGGATCAGATTTGTTATTTTTTGGAGTTTTTCTGTTGTTTTTAATGATTGTTCTTCTACAGCCACCAATATGTAGTGTACCAAGCTATCTCGATCTTGATTTTCTCTGATCCCATGAAGGACTTGATAATATTTAGTTTTGTTGGCATTGATATATTCACTGAGGTAGACAATTGGTAATTTCAAAAGTCATTTGAGGACAAGATATAAGATCATCAAAATTCTCCCTGTTCTACCATTACCATCTGGAAATGGGTGGATAGATTCAAATTGGTAATGAATCACTGCCAATTTCACTAATGGATCGATTTTATCATCTGAATTGATATATTTTTCAAGATTTGCTAACAAATCTCTGATGGTACTTTCTCCTACAGGTGGAGTATAAATAACTTCTCCAGCTCAATTCATCAGAACAGTACCAGGTATCTTTCTAATTCATGCTTTATCAGGTTCGATCATTAATTGGATTGTGATCAAAGTATTTGTGATGATTGCTCAATATTGTTCTACTTGTTCAATTCCCCAAAGTGTCGCTTGTCTATAATGCAAGACTTCTTTATCTTCTTTTGAAATTTTACCAGAAGAGATGTCCGCTTGAAAAACACTCTCAAGAGTAGTATTGATGTTTTCAATAGCACTACTAGCCACTCATTCCTTGACCAAAAAAGATCACAAAACCAAAAGTCCTACATTCTCCGTATTGGTGTTGATGTAGGTATTGAGAGTGGCAATGGCTCTGCTAGCCTTAGAGAGTTGCCAGTATGTTTCATCAGAAAGTTTTAGGTTTTCTGGTGGTAATAGTGGTAAATCGTTATCAGGATTTTTTGAATCAAACATGGTTTAAAATTTTAATATAAATGAAAAAACAATGCTTTTCCACCCAGTCTATTTTTTATAATTAAACGGGCTTGAAAATCCACTCGAATTTTGTACGAGATTCTAGACAAAATACAAAAAAAGACTTTTTCAAGTCCCTGGTCTTAATATGGATGTTTGTTTGTTGCTGAATTCTTACCTAGAGGGGGACTCGAACCCCCACGTCCTTACAGACACCAGATTTTGAGTCTAGCATGTCTACCAATTCCATCATCCAGGCATAATAGTTTTTATAGTTAATTCGTGGTGCATATTTACGAAAATATTTATAAAAATCAATTGATTTTGATGATTGATTATTTACATAGTATGAGATGATAGTTTCTTCATCATTTTTTATACGGTAATTGGATTGAAATCATGGATTTGAATAAAGTAATGATTATCTGAAGAGCTACAAACAATTTGCAAGTGAAAACTATTGAAAGTAGCGGGACTTCTGTAGTAAATTTTACTGTTGCGACCAACAGAAAATTTAAAAACAAAGAATGAAATGTTCTTGAAGATGCAGAATACCACAGATGTGTTGCATATGGTAAGGGCGCAGAAGTGCTGACTAAATATCTAAATAAAGGAAAGAGAATTTATATTGAAGGAAGGCTTAGAACAAGAAAACGACAGGATAGCGAATGAAAAGATAAATTTTCTACAGAAATTATTGTTGATAATTTTATCTTTTTGGATCCAAAAGGACAAGGAGAAGATGATGAACATGTATTAGATACTACTGAACCTGTACTTATTGATGATGAAGAGGTGCCATTCTAAACGATATTATATGCTAAATCAATATATACGTCGATACTTCATATATCTATAATAATAAAAAAGTATCAGTATTTTTTGGTCAGTTGTTTTATACACTAGATTTTTTACATTATGACATTTAAATTAAAATTAAAATATTTTTTGTTTGATATCTTTGATATGGTATCATTTTTGGTGTTTGTATGAGGAATAGTTTTGTTTATTAGATTTTTTATCGCCAATCCATATACTGTTGTTTGAGCTAGTATGGCACCTACATTTGAAGAAAATGATTTTATCATTGTAGACAAAATAACTCCAAGATTTGGACAACTTCATAGAGGCGATGTTATAGTTTTTGTACCTCCTGGCAAGACAATCCCTTATATTAAAAGAATTGTTTGACTGCCTTGAGAGACTATAAAACTCAAAAACGATGGTGTTGAAGTATGTACAACAAAGGATGACATAGAACAGTGCAATACACTCTCAGAACAATATTTATCTTGAATCATAAAAACTGAAGCAAGATGTGGTGTTGATGAATTTAAAATTGATGGTGGTGGCTTTTTTGTGCTAGGAGATAATAGATGATTTTCTACTGATTCTCGTTGTTGTTTCTGACTAAATTGTTATGAGTGATCGACATATGAAGTTCCATTCGATCATATTATTGGTAAAGTGTATTTAAGATTTTTCCCTAATTTTCAAATTTTCTAAATATACTTTTATTTTTGGTATATTCTTATGAAGATCTTCTCAAATTTTGATACAAAACTTAGGCAAAAAACATTTGAAGAATATCAAACTACTTATGGTGTAGACAATGTTATTTGCTTTTGAAGGAGTAGGTTGTACTATATGTACAAGTTCTTTTTTCCTTTTTTGTTTTTGATTTTGCTGACATGTTTTTGTTGCATATTTTTTTATAATCGATTGGGTGGTGATTATTTTATTTACATTATCATAGGTATTTTTATCGTGGATAGTGTCTTCATTTTCCCTTTGATAGGAAAATATATCGATTATAAAATGGATTTTATCGTTGTAATTCCAAATTCTATCATGCTGTATGAGCAGTGATGAGTCCTTAAAAGAAATGTCTCCACAATAAGTGCACTAAGTATAAAAAGCATTTCTATCAAAAAATCATGATGGCTTTATAGTATTTTTGATAACTGAGATATTATTATTTTGACTGAATGAGATACCGAACGTAATTGAGAGATTAAGTTGCGTTGGGTTCCTAGACCAGAAAAAAGAAGAAATCAGATAGTAAAAGTTGTGGGAATAGACATACAAGCAGATCAAAATCCATCGATCTAAAATATATTTTCATTTATATGTTAACTATTTTCTTATGAAGCCAGAACAAGAAAAACCACGTATTCCGTACGATATCTATGAATCTCCACAAGAAATTGTGATTTTGTTGCCATTGTGATGAGTCAAAAAGGAAACGCTTAGTTTATCTATAAAAGATTATAGACTTGTGATTTTGTGAGAAAGAATTAAACCAAAACTTAAAGATCATCTGGTCCCTCTCAAAGAGGAATGCTACCGATGACCGATAAATCAGATGATAGATCTTCCTCCTCAGGTGTATTTTGATAAGATCCATAGTAAACTTACTGCAGACAATACTTTGCAAATTATTGTGCCTAAAGCATTGATACCAGAAAAAATCAAGCTTGAAGTAGAATATGATAAATAATTATGATGTCTTTTTTATATACGTAGATAGATATCCGCTCAATATCCCTCGTGCAATAAAAAATACATAATTGACCATACTATCTTCAAAAACATGTAAGAATATTCACATTACTAGGAGAGACACTCGTCAAATACTCAATCATTTTCGTATTATATATATTGTTTCTTTCTTACTATTGTCAGCTGGAAATGCTTTTTGTATTTTTTTTGCTAGTTGTGTAATTTGAAAAATAAGTATTGTCCGTAAAATAAATCCTATAGTCCCTATATCGAGCATGAGTTGAAGGTAATAATTTTCTGGTAAGATCGTACCATTGTGATTGACTGCTGGTCATGAAGTTCAGAGTCAATACCCACTTGGTTGTTGGATGACATATTGTATGCTTCCAAATTTTGCTTGAATATGTCCCAGTGTAGAAGATCATTTGAGTATACTGAGCCCGATTACTCATAGTAGTAATATCGCTCATATTCCTCATGAAAGTTTTTTATGTCTTTGTATTCGCTGCATATTTATAATAGTTAACCCAACTATTCAACCTATAAATGCCGTTCTCGAAAGTGTGAGCAGTATAGCAAAAATCCACAATATAATAATGATAATGTTTATGGCACTTGTCATAGTAATTGTGCATACTTGTTGTATATGTTTAAATTTTTGTTTACAAAAAAATAATATTGCAGGTAAAAATGCAATCAAAAAATATCCATAGTTGTTTGGTCATGAAAAAATTCACTGTCGTCTAGCTGTGCCTTGATATCAGGTCAGATAGTAAATGGGTGGTTTTACTCAGAATTTAAAATCATGTAATGGTCCATATCCGATATGAAGAAATATATCTGGCCAAATAAATTTTAATCCTTGTCGAAAAAATCAAACGATGAGCGTTGTAATCAGTAAATATTTTAAAAATTTTAGAAAATTTACAACACGAGATTCCTTTGTATGTCGTAAAAACCCAATAAAGGTAGCGGAGAGGAAAATAAAAAGGTAGAGGAGTCAATACTTGATCCCTACGAAAATATCGTATATTGATTTGCCTTTGAGCAGAGAGATGCAAGTCCCAAAAATCAAGATGACAATAAACGTAATTCGTGGTCGTTTCCATGTGTTGAGATAAGTTTTTATGGTTTTGAAATTATAAATTGCTATTATAACAAAAAAAAGTCCCCAAAACACATCTCTGCTGAGTGCTGGTAATTGTGGATATATTCAGTTGAAGAGTCCGTATCCGATGATGGTTACGAAGAGATGATACATAACCACAAATATCAAAAATGGCTTTATAAACTTCATCATCAATGGTAGATGCGAAATAATAAATGACGTATTGTATGCATATAATATATGTGTTAGAGGTGGAAAAACAACGGAAAATAAAAAAACTCTGTTATTGGGTATGCCAAACAACAGAGTAATAAGTGATGTGATTATGCGTTCCAAGATGTTTTTGGCAAAAAATCTTCAATAGGTTCTTGATTTTTTACTTTTTTTTCAAATATTTTCCACTCATCGTCACTGAAAGCCTCCATCCAGTTTTTCCAAAAAGAATACCATTTCCAATAATCTCCTTTTTCTTTATCTGTGAGAGAATTCTGATCAATATTGACCTTAAATTTTGGCAACATTTCCAGGCATTCTTTTTGAATGGCATTGTAATATTTTTGGTTCTCATTGAATGTCTCTTCGGACATTCTAATTCTTCCATGTGAATAATCGTGTGCCTCTCTGTAAAGTAGCTTTCCAACAGCTTCTATACGTGAGAACAGTTCAAATTCTTGGAATTCTTTTACTGATGCTTTCCATTTTTCTAATTTTTTGTTGTTTTCTGTATTCATTTTTTTTATTTTATATGATTATATTTTCATAAATATATCTATACGTGCCAAAATGTCAAGTAAATATAATTGAAAATATATTCATTATATATATACAATGAATATATTTATGAACTTATAAAATCTATGAAACTTAGTGTTGTCATCCCGACAAGGGGAGATCAAAATATGAAAAATAGTATTGAGTGTTTACAAAGACAGACATTCAAAGATTTTGAAGTTATTTTTGTCGTAGATAAACAATTAGATACATGATGTATGATGCATGATACATGAAATATTCATTATATCACGAATTTGACACACACTATCCCATATAATAACGCTAGTGCATTAAGAAATATTGGTATCAAACAGGCAAAAGGAGAATATATTCAACTGATGGATGACGACGAATGGTTCGCGGATGATTATTTGGAAAAATCTTTGGCATTGCGAAATCATTATCACGAAAAACTTGATAAAGACTTTGTTTTGACGCCAACCTTGATGTATAGAAAAACCTGAAAAATTCAGAATCAGTGATTTTCTTATTTTAATTATCGGCTTTCTAGACCAATTCCTCAGGTAGTATGAAATAAAGAGTGGGAGTATATTCAGATGTATTCTGGCAATTCTTTATTCGCTCCTGCATATATTTTCAAGACGCATCTTTTTGATGAAACATTAGATTTCGTCTATGAAGATTTAGATTTCTCTTATGCAATTCATTGCGCTGGATATCCTATTATTGTCCTTCGTGACCTGAAAATCTATCATATGGAAAGAGATAAAACTAAACTTGATGAAGCACGAGTTGGAAATGAACATACAGCCTATAGAAAAGCAAAACATAGAAATTTGTTTGTTAAAAAATATGGAAATACATCTGATTTATTTAAATTTTATATGCTTGGATTTCGAGGCCAGCCTTTGCGATTGATGTGTAAAGTGCTTATCTACGCCAAAAAAAAACAAACGTGAAAATTATTACAAGCAATTTTGCAAGGTACGATTGATTGAATTTTACATAAAAAAAAGGATAGGTAATTACCTATCCTAAGTTATTTAGTGTAATGCTGTTTTTTTTATGTTGATCAGCTCAGCTATGTGTGATGATCTTTCGTAGTCTTCATTAGTATCTGATATCTTTAGCTCTGTTTCGAGTTCTGGGATTGTTAAATCTTTGAGCTTTTGCTGTGATTTTAGCCTTTGAATTAATCGGGTAATAAATGTACAAATATCTCTGTCTTCAGCATAATTTATTATTTCTCCATCATTGCTATCTTCTATAGATAGTGGTGAAAAAATATTTTCATAAGTTTTGAGTGTCGCTAAAGACAAAATTTTGAGTTTTTCTATTATTAATTGTTTGAGTTTTTTTTTATCATTTAGAGAAGATTCTGTCTCCTCTTCTGATTCAATAAGCATATTATTTGCTACAAAAACATCAATCAATCCTTCCAAATCCATCCTTGGATATATCTGTTCTTGATACTTAAGTGGTGTATATATTTCTATTTCTATATTGTATGGACCAACAATACTGCCATTTTTGAGATCTTCGATTTCTTTTTTATTTAGTTTTATATTACAAAAGTAATGGGTAACATTGAAGTCTATTTCATAGTCTTCTTTGCCTATACCAATTTTTTTGATTGGTAGTAAGTGTTTATCGTTTTTTACCTCTAAAACGCTGAAGCTAGTATCGATAAATATTTTATTGTCTACTACGATTATAGCGTCAGCATGTAAAAATCCAGATTGTCCTACTTGCATTTGAGACATTAATGGACTGATCAAAATCCTTCCTGTTGTTTTCATATGTTTATGTTTTAATTTGTGTATATTTTATGTTTTGAATATTATTATTGATTATATAGCTTTTGTCAATAGCTCTTTGCATAAATTCTAGCTCAAAAGTGTGAGTACACTAAATTTTATGATTTCTTTTTTGTCTTTATATACGTTATGTAATTCTTCCCAGTCAGAAAGTTTATCTATATCATAGTCACCAATACTAGTCCTTCTCAGCTGGATCAACGTTCCTCCGATACCAAATTGGTGCCCAAGTCGATAAGCGACAGATCTAATATAGGTGCCAGATCCTACATCAAGTCTGAGTTGCAAAATAGGAAAAGTATATTGCAAAATTTCATATTTCTGAATCTTCATCACTTTATTTTCTTCTCTAATTTTGCCTGATCTCGCATCATCGTATGACTTTTTTCACGCAATTTTTTTTGCGCTAAAAGCAGGGAGTGGTAGTTCATACTCTGGGATAAGCATATCTAATTTTTTCTGAATTTCACCCAAAGTTGGTGCTTCTATACTACCTGTTTCCATTTCTACTCATTGTATGGTCCCATCTTTAATTCGTAATTCAAAAGTATAAATTTTTTCTCGATATTCCATATCTCGCGTGTCCGTGAGTTTAGAAAAATCAATAGTAGCAATATAGGATTTATCCAGTCAGATAAGTTCTGTTAGTTTTTTAGTATCTTTATCCAATGCGAGAATCATAAGTCATGTAGCCATAGGATCGAGCGTCCCACTATGTCATATTTTTTGTTTGGGAAAATGACGTCTAAAAATACGAATCACATCAAAACTTGTTATTCGTGCTGGTTTATCGACGGCGAGAAACATAATGTAATGTAAAATGTAAAATTTAAATTTATTTGTAATAAAAAAAAACATGTATGCAATTGCTTTGTAATATAAGGAAAAAAATGTCATTGTCTTCATGATGACAGCGCCTCGAATTTTCAAGCCCCTGAAGTAAAAAAATAGTTGATTTTTTGTATAAAACCACTACTATCCAAAGTATCTTTTAGATTTTATACAAAATTATGAAAAAGCTCTATATTTTAGGGATGACTCTAGTAATTGCTAGTTTCGCCTGATGTACATTACAATCTCCTGAGATACCTCCATTGATATCTACAGGCGATCTTCAAACCACCACATGAGCAACCACATGAACACAAGATATATCACCATCGGTATTGACATGAACCAGCGAGCAAACGGGTCTATCAGCACAAGTAAAAACACTTATAGAAGAAAGGCAAGCACAACCAAAAGATGAAACTAAACTTACAGAAGAAGATATTGGACTTATGGAACAGATTATCCAAAAAGTACAAAATCTCGGCAAATAATATTGAAGATACATACTTCGTTTTATCATGTAGTGATGTTGATATGAATACTTTGTTTGAAATTATAAAATGAATATTCTTTTTTTTGACGGTCATCGTAGGGATTTTTCTGATTAGATGAAATGTGATTTTTGGGCCAGAATATCAATTATTAGCCAAACAAATGTTGATGCCAGGATATTTAGTTTTTTGTGGAACGATGTTTGGGTATATTATGGCTCGTATTCAGATTGGGTATGAAGAAGATCATCCTAACAAAAATAAAATTTATGTCAGATCGTTTATCTTTGGGGTAGTGCTATGAGTAATTTTGGCCATTATATATATGTTTATCTAATCCTATAACTATGAAATATTTTTTTCTGATGCTACTATGTATGCTGATTATACAGACAGGATGTGCCTCCAAATCTTCTTTTTTGCTGACATTTGATGACTTTGTTATCGACATATATGACAACAACAAACCATATAGTAAAGAGACCATAATAACATCTACTCCTGATATGCAAATCCTAACACAAATGAAAGAAACATCTCTTTCAACAACAACATGATTTATCAATTCGTTGTTGATTGTAAAAACTACGGTTCAATCAGGGATAAATATCCAAGAGTTTATACAGTCCAATACTAAATATCTGCAGCTCAAAGTATTTAAGTATACAAGTCTTTCTAGTGCAACCAAAAAGCTACTATGTGATGAACAACAATATTCTTGATATATGATTACATTTTCTTACCAATTAGACAAAGAAATTATCTATGGGTGACAATACTTTTTTATTGATAAAACAACGCTGTATACGGTTTCTTTAAGTAGTGATGACGAATGAGATATTAAGAGTTTTGTAAAAAGTATAAAAACTATAACGTGTACCCATTAAATCAAAAATCAATAAACAATCTCAATAGGCTTATTGCCAACGATCTTTTAACCTTTTATGTGTAGTATTATGGTTGGTCAATCAGATTTTTTCAATGAACCAGGCAACCTTACAGGACGACAATTGCTAGGAAAAGTAGGTATCGGAATATTGGTGTGAGGTATGATATCAGCATTATTGTTTGTCGTATTGTCTTTTATGTGAGGGATGTTTACGAGTGCATTTGGTCAACAAGTAGTCTCTACCATCAATCCATTGTTATCGTTGATATTACTGTTTATAGGGTTTTTAAGTACATTCGTAGGAAATATCGCTATATGAGGTATATACAATCTTTTTTACAATAAAAAATATTATAACACAGGTAAAATGTTTGGATTATTGTTTTTGACAAATGGTATTCTTTTCTTTTTTCTAGCTCCACTCTACATTGTATTTGCAAGTCAGATAGATGTGCTCTTTCTCATTTTAGGATTTCATATCCTTTTTTCTGTATTTATTTCAGCGACTCAGATAGAATTTTCTACAAATCCAAATTATTGTGCTTCTTCATTTATGGGAAATGTTCTTTGATTCGTCCTAGCATTTCTTGCATATAGTATTATATATAAAATTGCAGGTGCTTGAGAAGTACAACAAAAAATTTACTTATTTATGCTGTTGCCTCCAGTGCTTGGATATGCATTAGTTCCCTTTGGCTTTGGTATTCGAGAAAAAATATATTACAAATTTTATGAGCTCGGCAACAATGGATTATATATTTCATCATGTACAGAAAATAGTCTAGAAGAGATAGAACAAAACAATACTACCATAAATGATGATGACGTAAACATAGAAAACTAATTGATAGGTATTGCTAATATACGTGTTGGATGTATATAATCCAACTTTTCAACTTTTCAATATGGTAACAAAATGTATTTATATCACATAGCATCAATTATAAAATTTGTACTGGGCTTACTTATTTTAGTTGTTACGTATACATCTATCAATGTATATGAAGATCCTATTATTGGTATCGGGCTAAGTATCCTTTGATTGTTTATCGCTGCGCGATGAGCAAGTTTTTATTTATTTTTTGTTATCCAAAAGTTTTTTCGTGAAATATCTCAAGAACGTTTGATAAAAGATAGTTATAAACTTTCGTTATTGTTTGGAATTTATGTCCTTATCAATGCATTATTTTTGTTGTTATGATATCGAAGTAAAATTTTATGATTGATCTTACTTGTAGGATTTATTGTATTACAAGTAATTTTATTTTCTGAGCAAAAACATACGACAAATGAATTCCCAAATATCTAAAACGATACAAGCTATCCAGGAAAAATTAAAAACCGTATATGATCCAGAATTTCCTATGGTTGATATCTATACATTATGACTGATTTATGATATCCAATTTTCTTCAAAAGAAAAAATGGTAAATATTTGTATGACATTCACTACGCCTTTTTGTCCTATGGCAGACATGCTTAAGGAGATGATAACAAATGCAACGCTAGAAGTGGTGCCAAATGCTTCAGTCGAGATAGTCGTAACGTTTGATCCTGCGCGAAACATTTCTATGATCAAAGATCCTGATCTGCAAAGAATGTTCCAATAAATGTAATGCCATATGTGTGCCTTCAATATTTTCCTTATAAAAAAAACCTGGCCATGCATTCCAGGTTTTTCTCTCTATCTAGGTATTTATTGGGTAATCTTTTTCCCCTGTTTGTGTCATTGTCCCATCATAGGTCATGGTAATCAAAGTTCTTCTGCAATAGACCTTACCTTTTCTTGATACGTATGCATTTCTTGAAGTCTTTTAAATTTCGCTTCAGTATCGATAATGTTTAAAATAGCTTGTTTTCCATTAAGTACTTTCCACGTAGCATAATCACCATTAGTTATCGCCATGTTGATTTTGTCTTGAGCTGATTTTTGTGCAATCATACTGGTAAATTGCTCTTTAGTCAAATATTGCGTAATAGAATACTTTGTATGCGCTACTACAAATGCACTATAGTCATTATTGGTGATGGCAGTATCTACTGCTGTTTTAAATGCAAGTGCATCGCCTGTATTACTAAATTTTTTCATCATGTCATTGTTGTTTTTCCTAGGAAGCATATTCATTTTTGCTCATGAATGCATCCCTATCCCACGTCACTCAAGTTTAGTGTTTGCAGCAAAAGTAGTTGTGCCTAGTACCATACTTGTAAGCCCAAGTATTCAAACAGTACCTGCTACGATAATTTTTGTTTTCATGTCATTGTGTAATAAATATAAAAGGTCAAAAAAGTTTGACACGATCAGTATACACATAGACCTTAAGCAAAACTAAAGATTACCTTAAATAAAATTTAATGTGGAATCTGGTATCCAAACCCCTTGATTGTCTCTATGATCGTTTTCCCAATTTTTTTTCTGAGCGTAGAAATATAGACATCGAGTTTTGCATCTTCTTCAAAAATTTGATCATTTCCTCGAATTTCTTCTATGATTTCAGTCCTAGAGATACTCCTTCATATACGATCCAAAAGATATTCCAAAATCTGAAATTCTTTGAGGGTTGTCTTGATTTCTTTATTATTCTTGAATATTTTTTTTTGATCTTTATCGAGACGAATTATTTTATATTCCAAAATATTTCTGCTGGGTAGTCTTTTTATGATGGCGTTAATCCTTGCATCAAGTTCTTTGAGGTCAAATGGTTTGACGATATAATCATCTGCTCCACAAGCAAATCATTCTAATTTATCATCAAGTTCTCCTTTAGCAGTAGTCATAAGAATAGGTGTTGTAAGATGTTTTTTTCTAATATGTTTGCATAAAGTAATGCCATCCATTCCGGGAAGCATAATATCAAGGATGATAAGATCAAACATCTGACGTTTCAATACTTCTGAAGCATATAAACCATTCTCAGCTCGGATTACTTCATGATGTTCCAGCTCAAGATATTTTTTTATATTATTACCAATTGTTTTATTGTCTTCGACAAGAAGGATTTTCATGATAACAAAATATGTAATAAATAGTAATATATCCTTTGCCTGCCTGCCACAGGCAGGGATGTAATGGATTGTAATAGCTTATTACGTGCAGCAAATTACGCGAAGCTTATTGTACACACAGTTCCTTCATCTACTTTACTACCAATAGTGATAGTTCGTCCATGCTTTTCTATTAGCAATTTTGTCAGATACAATCACAATCCAAAACTTTTTGAATCACTATGTGAACGGTCAGCTTGCCAAAATCTTTCCCATATATGCTCCAAATCATTTGGAGAAATTCATTTTCCATTATCTGTAATGATGATTTTGGTGTCGTATAAACTAATATCTATTGTTCATCAGAGAGAAGTAAATTTATACGCGTTGTCCAAAATATTTTTTATAATAATATTTCGACTTTCTTTGTGTGTAGGAATGATAATATTTTTTCTAAGGTGTGTAGTTAATGATATGTTTTTGTAGTGATAGTTTTTTTGCATATCATGTATAGTTTTTTCTGTCAATATCCCAATATCTACCATCTCTTTTTTTATATCAGCAAGAGCTTCAAGTTTGCTAATCATTACTAAAGTCTCCAAAAGAGTATTCATTCCTTTCAATTGTTGTTTTAAGTTAATAAGTCCTTCTTCATACTTTTTGGTTTTGTTTGCATAATCTATTTCCGTGCTCATACTCATGAGTGGTGTCTTCAACTCATGAGATGCATTGCTCACAAAGTCTTTAAGACTCAGTGTTTGCTTGTGTATCTTTTCCAATACTTCATTAATTTTTTTACTGACCCTATTTATCTCATCATCAGGATGTCCATCGATATTGATTTTTTGATCTAAGTTTTCTATAGGTAAGTGGTCAAGAAATCAGAGTAACTCATTGAGTTTTTTAAGTGATGTTTTGACAAAAAAACGAGAAAGAATATATGCTATTGCTCAAAAGAGTAGCATCAAATAAATACTGATCCAGATAAGATTTTTTTGTACAATGATGTGTGATGTGACGTTTGTGACAACGAGTTGCCCCCCAATTTTTTTATACATAAAATACATATCATCTATTTTAGCAATGGATTTTCGCCAATGTGCTTTTTCAAGTATATTACCTTCTTGACTATTGATATCAAAAATTTCCACTTCTGGCATCCTATTTTTTCCTAAAACCATTTTTTGTATCATTAGAGGTTTGCCTGCAGGTGGTATTTGTCATTGTTGTCTGTTGTACCAGTTTTGGAAAAATATTCCATTTGCCAATAAGCTAAATAGCAGTACCTGTGCCATAGTAAATAAGGTAAATTTTAGACTGATTTGTGTAGAAGTCTTCAATTGACCAAACTGAGTAATATGCCATGTAAAGTGGGAAAATACTTTTTTGATATGCACTATAGTGTCATCCAAAAATGAGCTAATGCTTTTTTGCATGGACATATATAAGTGGTAAAATAAAAAGTTTATAACTATTTACCTTAAATAAACATTAAATCCATAATTACAATTGAAGTTTGGAAAACAAAAAAATTAAGATAAACCAAAAATAAATTCCTCTTCTTTAGTTTGAAGTCTATTTGTAGAAAATAAAATAAATTAGCTATACAAGGAAAATACTTGTGTTTACACTATATTTACAATGTCTTGTCAGTTACAATCTTGCCTTTTACACATCCATTCAATGCATTTCTCTTGACTGCTTCAGCCCAAAACTTAGTAAGGACATTGCTTGCATTGTAAGGTACATTTCGTTTTCCCAACAATCACTTCATCACAATATAACTTTCACAGACTATATATTTACTAGGATTTGTCGCTTTTCAAATAAGTTTGTTTGCATACGCCGTTCTCCACTCATTATAATATGGATTTTTAAAACTTACGTAAGTAAAGGAAATATCATGTTGAGTAGCCAAAGGAAGATCATATTTTTTGACGAGATATACAATCGCGTCCATGATTTTTTGTTTACCAATAGCTGTAGAGACAACATCAGTATTGCTAGATTCGCTACTTGTTGTGCTAGTAGATACTCATAAAACTGTCCCAGTTGCTTCTTTGATCATACCACTAAATACATCTGAAGCCACTTCTTGATCTCCCGTAGTGATCAATGTCCCACTAGTTACCGTTTCAGATCATCCAGTAGCCAAAATAGTTCCTTGACCAGTGAATATATACCCATCAGTAGGGATTCTTTCTTGTCACAAAAAATTTTGTGCGATATAGTCTTGGAAACTTACAGAATAATCTTGATATACTTGATAGTAATCATAAGCAGTCAAAGCGATACTTCCTATCAAAAGGATCAGATATATTTTAGTTCCCAACAATTTCCAAAAACTTTTGCTAGTACGATGTTTGAAAATCAGAACCAAAGAGAGATATGTGATGAAACCCAAAATTAAAGCAAAAACCAACATCACTTCTAGAGAAGCATCATTATATTGAAACATAAAGAAAATGGCTATTGCCAACAACAAACTTATCAATAAAGGAAAAATTAAATCTGACCTTTTTTTGTGGTCTTTTATCGGAGCATGAAAATGCTCATGAAACGTAACTTTTGTTTCTTTGAGTGGGCCTGTTTTTTTTTCATGTTCTGGATTTTCTTCTCAGATTGCATCTACCTTATTGTAGAGTACCCCAATCAAAATGATTGCTAAAAGATTGATAGCTCACAATAGAAAAAAATTTGTCTGTCATCGAATGATTCAGATAATTAGTGGTTGCACAACAAAAAAATAAATACTAAACAAAAGAAAAAGATTTTTTTTCATGAGGTTTGATAACATTAAGTAAAAATGTCAATCTGTTTTGTCTATATAATGATATTTATATACACAATGGCAATGGTTTTTCAAGCTCAAAATTTGCAAAATAGAGGGAAACGGGTACAATTTAGTTGTTTATTATTAATGGCATATATGAAAAAAAGTATCATAGGTGGGATTGTCGCGATCATAGGTATGCTGTCCATAGGTTTTGGTCAGATGATTGTCCCTGATTCAGAAAATTATATTCTCAATGAAAATGATCAGCAAGTAGTAGATACAAAAGGGATTCAAGATCCCCTCAGAGATGGTGCATATATAATTACTCAGTCAGAAACGTGAGAGCTTTTGGGTATAGTAAGCTCAGACGATAAAATCACAAGTCATCAAAATGCACAAACTAAAACTATGGATATTGTCAAAAAGATAATCAATTACGCACTATGAATGATAGCTTTTATTGCGCTTGTGTATCTTATCTACCATGGATTTTTGATCGTGACTGCATCAGGAGATGATACACAGTACAAAAAAGGCCTGTCAGGAGTGAAATTTGCTGCTATTGCGATGGCAGGAGTGGGTGCTAGTTGGTTTATCGTTAGTGCTATATTTTGGCTTATTGCTTTACTTATTGGAAAATAATCATTATGAAAATGTATGGAAATACATGACTACTACGCGTGCTTTCAAAATATATATTCTCTATAGTGGGATGGATTTTTTTGGTAGGAAGCTATGTCCCTATTGTGTCATTGGGACAACAATTTTCCAATACAGAATTTCCTTACGATATCCAGGGGCAAGAATATACACCATCAGAGGCGACAAAAACAGATATAGCAGCAGAGCTTATTGTCCCCGACACACAAAATAAAACAAGTTTACTCCAGAGACTGACAGATTTTTTTAGACTGAGTGATACTTCCTATAATGCTGATGGCTCTACAGCCAAAGCAACAAATTATGTAAAATGGATACTCAATATACTTCTTGGATTTGTAAGTTTTCTTTCTTTAGTGATGATTATATTTGCATTTTATCTTATATTTTTTTCCAAATGAGAAGATGGAGTTGCCAAAGCTAGAAAAATTCTTATTGGTGTAGCAATCGCACTTGCCGTGATGTGATTGTCTTGGTTTATTGCTAGCTTCTTTTTCGATATATATACAACAGTGACTACATAATTTTATCTTTTTGCACGACAAAAAATGTTTTTAAATCTTTGAGATCAAAACAAAATACAAAAATTAAAACATGAAAATCTCTTTAATACAGAGACTATGCTGCCTATTTCTGAGATTAGAAATGATACTATTATTATGAAAGATGGTGGACTTAGAGCTATATTGAAAATTAGCGGGATAAATCTTGATCTAAAAAATGGTGATGAGCAACAAATTGTTTTAGAACAATACAAAAAATTTTTAAACTGATTGGAATATCCTTTTCAGATACTTGTTCGCAATACATTCCTCGATCTTTCAAATTACCTCACGTATATTAAAGGTAATGTAGATGCTATAGAAAATCCTGTATTGAAATGACAATGAGCGTCTTATTTCAACTTCCTCCAAAATATTGAGATGCAACAAGGACTGATTTATAACAAAGAATTTTATATCATTGTACCATATTATCAAGATGAACAAGACAAAGGTAAAATCCAAAGGTCACGATGGGAAAAATTATTGGATGTGCTCAATGCTAAAGATTCAGTAGAAAAAGTTGTGGCTAGATATAGACAATTTCTCAAATGAAGAAATGGTTTAGAAACTAGAGTAAATCTGATAGTTGATGGACTCAATGGTATGGGAATTGGTGCAGAAAAATTACCAACATCTGATATTATCAATGTATTGTTCCGTTATTATAATCCATTGCTTCACAGCTCTCAAGCACCTATGAAATAATGTTGAAACATGGAAATATGGAACGGTGAAATGACTAATATTTAGGCATAATAGAAGAAAATGTGTGGCTAAAATACATGCGCCAGATGTCTGTCATATCCCTTTATAGCAACTAAGTCCTTTCTGAAAGAAAATGGAGGGGATTTTTTCATTTCTACACCACTACTATGGTGTTAGTTCATTTCCAAGTAGGTTTTTTTTCGCTGCAATGTAACAAAAAAAAAGTACATCAATAGGAAAAAGAAAGAAACGATTAATATAAAGTATTTACCAAGATTATAAACTTTTTCTGATCAATAATATTCTTTTTAAATTTTTTTCGTCGCCAAATTCACATTCAATCAAGTTTTTTTATATCATTTTCTGAAAACTGATGATCTTTATCTATTCATAATAGATATTTTATCTGTCTGATTCTTGCAAATATTTCCCGAAAATCTCAATACCCTTCTTTGGGAAACAATATGGTCTTCAAAGCATCAATATTTTTCTGAAAATGAGTTTCAGATGAATTATCAAGTACTTTAACCGAGATACTGAGATTTGAAAAAATTTCAGAAGCATCATGAAATAAAGGTTGAAACAAAGGACAGTATTTCCATATATACGCCTCTTCATCAAAATTTTTTGTATTTGAAAGATTTCCTGCTATAGCATTCTGAAAAAAATGTTCTCATTCATGTACAGTTGTGCTTCCAATATTATTGAGTTTTCATCATAAATCCACATAAAGATTTGAATCACCTCAACCAGACTCACAATATCAATATACATAATCAGGCATTAAAAATGGTATTACATAAGATTTTTTTGGAATTTTTTTGTGATGATATCGTTTTGCCAATGTAGATTTCTGTTTTATTATTTCACAAGCCTTTTGTAGATTATTTTGAATAAACTTCAAATATCCATTTTTATCTTTAATGTTAAAATACTGTAAATATTCCTGAAGAATATCATTATTCTGATTTGCCATAGTATCATATCAAGACTCAGCAAAATCTAATATTTTTTTTCTCTTTTCATTGTTTGAATAATGATCAATAATATACATCAATCATGAATTATATGCTTCGATTTTTCATTTATATTCATTTATTCATTTAGCACTCATATCACTTCCAAATGTTTTTATAGTAAACAAATCAAACAATTTTTTACTATAATTAAGCGTTAAAAGAATAATATTACTAGGCAAAAGAGCAATATTACCTGTGGTAGTAAACATATTTTTAAATTTAGAAGCATTACTTTCCTCTATACCTCTTTTTCTGAGTTTATCGTTATGTTTCATAAATCCAATTATAAAATAATTTAAACATGATAATTATAGTCAGAATCAAAAATAATACAAGTTTTGTACCTGATTTCGACTAAAACTTACTTTATCTTTATGATAATTTAGAAAAAAATCCCCTCCAGGTAATCAAGTAAGGGACACGAAAAGACAACAGCTACTATCCTATATATCTCCATATCAAATTTAATGGAGGTCGGTACTTCGGACTAGCAGCGAACGATGCACGCCACGAGATATAGTAATCTATTTATAGATAAAGAAGTCTAGCGAAGCATGTAAAAAAATAGAATTTTATAAATAAATTTCTTGGGGGATAGCTACACAAAAAGTTCTATTATCCCAATATTTAAAAAAAATAAAAAAGTGGGAATTAATCTTTCCACTTTTCCATTTTTCAATCTTTCAATTTTTTACAGTTTCATTCCTATATCATATTTTTTATTTTCACAATATTTTTTTGCTTTTTCATAGAGTTCATCACACTTTGTTATTCGTTCTTGTTTTCCTTCTCACCTATCAATCTGTTGCTGATACCATTCTTTTCTTCTCTCAATCTCTGCAAGCGAAGCGAGACTAATAATTTCATCATTGGTGATAGCCATACCTGCACAGTTGATTCACATGTCAGTAGGGGACTGATATTTTACCATGTAGTTTTTGTGATTGACGATTTTTTTTGCTATAGACATCACAATTGCAAAGGCTTCTACATCTCTATTGTAATTTACCGCATCTTGTCAGTACGCTTTTTTATGATACGTATCCATCATATTATAATCTCCGATATCTACGGTTGCAGCTTCATATGCTAAATTCACTGGATGGTCAAGTGCGATATTCCAGATGGGAAATGTCTCATATTTTGCATATCATGATTTGATATCGATTTGGTGATCAAGATAGATTTGTCCTAAACAGGTAGACATTTTGCCACTACTAGAAGCTGCTCCTGTCACCAAAACTAAATTTTTGGTCAAGGGAATATGATCATCATGACCAAATCCATCTTCACTGAGTACTATATCAGTATTGTGTGGATATCAATTGATTTTATATCTTTCTCGTACTCTATATTGTTTTCTTTGGAAGTCTTTTTCAAAATCCAAAATAATATCAAACATATTCCCGACATCAATGTTATTGATCACGATATGTGGTTTGAGTCAGATATTTCTTTCTATATTTCTGATCATTTGATAGACATACTCCTTATAATCTATATTCTGATTGCTCAATTGCCTGTTGGCGAGGATATCATTCGCATTGACACAAAACAATATTTCCGCTTGATTTTTGAGAGAAAAGAAAATATTTTTTTTGGATTCAGGATCAAATCCTGGTAAAACTCTACTTGCATGAGCATCGTACATAAGTTTTCAACCAATCTCTAAATACAGCCTTCCATTAGAAAAATTAGCAATCCTATCCAGGATTTTTTCTTTTTGGAGTCTGACATATTTTTCACCATCAAATCCATGTTTTTTATAATTGATGATGTCGGTCGAATTGATTGTAGTCATAGTATAATCGAATATAAATATACAATATAAGTATATGTGTATATTCGTATTTTTGCAAATTTTAGTCGTGGAAAAAGTATATTCTCTTGCGTTTTATCTAAAAATTAACGTAATACGCTCGTTTTGCTCACGTGATGAGCCCGCTGGGCGTAATTTGCTTCGCGTAATTAATTACAAATTACAATTCATTACGTCCGATAGGACAAATGAGATTTGCCTGGGCAGATAACTTATTTCACTACTTTCCCATCTTCCAAAGTAATAACTTCATCAGCGAATTTCAAAATATTTTTGTCATGTTCAATCATCAATATAGTATCACCTTTATTCAAAAATTCTTTGATTACTTTGAGTAATTTTACGATATCTTCAGAATGAAGTCCAACAGTTGGCTCATCCAAAAAGTACATAGTATGCCCTTTATATGATTTCAATAAATGTTTTACGAGTTTAAGTCTTTGGCTTTCACCACCAGAAAGTGTATGTGCAGGTTGTCACATTCTTAAATATCCGAGTCAAATGTCGACCATAAGTTGCAGTTCTTCACGGATATGATCGATCTCAGAAAAAAATTCTAAAGCATCTTTTACATACATATGCAATACTTCGGAAATACTCTTGCCTCTTCGCTGTATTCATAATATTTCGGTTTTATATCTTTTTCCATGACAGAGTTCGCACGGTATATACGTATCTGGCAAAAATTGTAATTCTACTTTTTTATATCCATATCCATCACAAGCAGGACAAGCTCATTTATTTGAATTGAAACTATAATAACTAGCATTGAATCACAAATATTTACTGTCCGTTGTCCCTGCATAGAGTTGTCTGATATGGTCAAAGGTTCCGATAAAGGTGGCAGGACATGATCTTGGCGTTTTTCCAATGCTTGTTTGATCCACATAAATTGTATTTTTGATCTCTTCATGTCCAATGATAGTCTCTACTCACAAGTCTGCATAAAATGCTTGCATTGCCAAGTTTTCATAATGCTCATATTTTTCTTTATTCATGATCGGAGCAGAAAGAATGTCTTGTCGATTCCATCATTGTTTAAGTAGTGCTAACCTGATGAAACTCTGAATAAATTTTTGTTTTTCATTGAGAAATCTAAATAAAGTAGTATACATAAGTGTCGTTTTTCATGCACCAGAAGGTCAAGTGATGATCGTAAATGTTCACAATTTTA
>CAYRIQ010000011.1:0-6750 GCA_964424505.1 uncultured Candidatus Peribacteria bacterium
AGCATCAATCTCTCATGACAATCAACCCGTATGAATGATGTTATGAAGTTTATCAAATTGTTTAGGATCTACTTTATGGAGCATATAACTGATTACTTCGCCTGATTTTTTTGTGCTATTTGCCTGTATGATATCATCAATTTCTTTGAGCTTGATGATATTGTTACTAGTGCCTTGGTTTAAAAAATGGTATTCATAAGAAAGACTTCTTTCTGTGATAGTATGTCTTCGTCGATCACCAGATACTAGATTTGGTAATCTTGTTTTTTTCATTAGTATTTTTCTCATATTGGAATTATCTAAATAATTTACCATTAACTTTGCCTCAGCCTCATCTTTTGCTCAAAATCTAATCAACAATTGTTTGATATCAGTTATTTCTGAACCATCTAGGTTTTTAACTGCTAGGTTTTTAGTTTTGAGTTTGTTATTGACTCTGATTGCTCTATTTTTGGTTATTTCTCATGTCATGACTGCACGCCTAAATAGTTTTTCAGAATCACTACTCTCAAGTATTTTTCTTTCTCGATAGAGACCAGAAAAAATCATTTTACCTCATGCATATTTGATTCCAGCCATACTTGCTTTGAATACTCCATACGGAATAGCTCATCATATTTTTATCATGAGTTTTCCTCCACGAGCAAGACCTTTTTTGCCTAATGCAACGCCTCAAATCAAATAAACAATACCACCAACTCCTGTCATTCATCGGCAGAAATTTGCTGTTCGTTCAAGAAATGGCATATTTTGTGTACAACACGCATATAATGCTTTGAATGGTGACCAGAAAACATTTAACCGTTTTCCTATAGCGTCTGGATCGTCACCATGAAGATTTTGTAAAGTATGTATCGCTACAATAATTTCTTTTTTGAACATCAAATATTTATTGACCAAAATTTTGAAGTTGGTAACGTCTTCTTTGGTCATCGTACCTGCAGCGAATTTTTCTTTGTATTTTGTCATGCCTAATGCAAAATTGTCGAGCATTGCTTTACCACCAGACTCTTGCAAAAATTTTTCTCTTGCTGCAGCATCCATACCACAGGCTATAGCAATAGGCTCAAAATATTTTTGCATAAATCATTCTCCATTTTCATCTATTGCATCATCAAGTATATCTCATGCACATTTTGTAAGATTGTTTTGATTGTCTTTTTCCATTTTTCCATCAGCAATATCCATCTCTGCTCTATCCAATACGTCTGTTTTGGAGTTTTCATCATAATCAAGCAAATCGTCTCTTGTTTCATCCAGATTTTTTATTTTTTCTTGTAATTCTGGAGAAATTTTTCTATCATAGAGTTGATATTTGAGCAGTGTAGATTCTATAGTTTGTATTTTTTGACTATCAAACTCTGACTTTATCGTTGGTTTGATATTGCTTTCCATCCATTTTTCATCATCAAACGCCTCTTGTATAAGATCTTCCTGGTCATCTTCACTTAGCCCGGTCAGTTTTTTTTTGTCTTTTCCATAGCCCACTTCGTCTATTTTTTTGATAACTAACAGTCTACGAAGCTGGATTTTCTTTTCTTCGAGATAGGTCAGCACCATGATAAATTGTCTAAAGAATAGATCTAGCTCTTTGAACGCATCCTCTGGGTTTGCATCCATCCAAGCAATAATTTTGTCCGCAAGTTTTTCTCATGGCTTATTTCAAAGTATACTAAATGACTTGATTTTCATCAATGATGGCAACAACAAACTCTCTAATTCACCTTTTACAAATCCACCCAAAAGTTCTTTATATTCTGCAATATTTTTTTTGAATATATGACGATTTACCGTTCATTCAGTAATCATATCACCTACATTACTATATGTTTTGTCCATAGCAAATGGCACAACTCCTTCATATTTTTTGAGATCTGTACTGTTGTATCCTGCTCATAACCCCGCATCGTTTCTCGATTCATCGTCGATTTCTTTTTGATACATACCTGTATACATTTCATTTACTTTGCTACCAAACGCGTTATATGTCAGCTTTTCTGCATCAGATAATTTATCGAAATCATTTGCGCTGTCTTCAGGTGGTTTCATAGTATCACCCTTGAATTTTTCATATAACCACTTTAGTCCAAAAAATCACGCAACCGCTATACCACCGATTTTAAGTACTTTACCTATACCATGGCTTCGAAATCCTTTTTCTTCCCCTTCAGATCATTTTTCTTTTTTTTCTTTTTTCTTTTTAAACAAACTTGCTACTCCCCAAATCAATAATCCAACTCAGGCAGTAGCTACAATAGCTTTTGTAGGATTTGCTTTTCCTCGCTCTCGTGCTCTTTCCAGCATATTTGATTTTTTGGCTTGAATGTCTAATATTTCTTTTTCAAAAGAATCTAACTGACTTTTTTCTGTAGATATTTCTACACTTCATTTGAGTACTTCCAATTCTCATTTTGTTTGTTTTACTAACGTAAGGAGTTCTTGCTTTTTAGCTTCGATACGCTGTGCTTCTGCTTCAATTTCTTGTTTGAGCTTTTCACCTTCTTCTTTTGGCAATGTGTTTTTGATTTTTTCAAAATCAGCTCTTTTGGATTCAAGTACTTCTGCATCTTTTTTGAGAAAAGGAATATCTTGTTTGATTTGATCAATACCCAAAGATGACTGAGGAAGTGGCTCAGATGTCTTTAGTAATTCTGGAGTGTTTGGTGGCGTCATAGTATTTGATCTAGGATCTAAAGGTCGCAATATATAGTACAAGTATATCCAAAAACGTTTTCTTTTACAAAAAAAGTGCTCGCAAACGACGAACACTAGTTGACATATATGTAATAATTGCTGCAATTAATGTAATTTATCCGCTTTAGCGGATGTAATTTGCCTACGGCATAATTGATCGTAATTGGTAATGTATAAGTTTATTACACGAAGTTTATTATGACATTATTTTACCAGTTCTTCGAGAACCTCAAAAAATGACTTAATATCAGCCTCATCATTGTAGATATATGCACTCATTCTACATGTTCATGATTTTTTGAAATGTTTATGCAATGGATATGCGCAATGTCCACCGCAACGAATCGCGATATTTTGGTCAGAAAATGTTTCACCAATATTGTTGAAATTGGAATTGTTGGCAAGTACAAAAGAGAAAACAGCAACTCTGTCCGTTGTCAAAGGTCAGATAATTTCTATCTTTTTATTTTCCATCCGTCCCTTGTCCCTGAGCTTATTAATAAAATAATTAACAAGTGTTTGTTCATGTTCTCGTATTGTTTGCATGCCTCCAATCGATTTGATATATTCGAGTGCTTTGGTAAGACTTACAGCACCAATAATGTTTGGTGTCCCTGCCTCAAATTTCCCTGCAGTACCGACTAAAGAATGGGTTTCTTTGCTTACGTCTTCGATAGTTCCTCATCCACGGATAAGTGGAACAAGTTTTTTTATCCATTCTTTTTTGAGATAAATACAACCGATACCTGTATACGCCATCATTTTATGTCCCGTAAATACCAAGCAATCACAGCCTATATCCTGCACGTCGACTGGGAAATTTGGAACCGACTGCGAACCATCGACAAGAAAAAATGTATCATCACGAAGTTTAGATTGTATTTTTTTTACATCATAAATTTTTCCCGTAACATTGGAAACATGAGCTACAGCAACTACTTTAACGTTATTAGTATATTTCTGATCAAAATCATTTCGATCGATCTCGTATTGCTCATCAATATTGAAAAACTCTATGGAGAATCCATTTCTTTGTGCTAAAATCTGCCATGGGAGAATATTTGCGTGATGTTCTCGAATTCACAATAATACCACATCTCACTTTTTTACTACATCACTCACAACAAGTGATTGTGCAATTATATTTATAGCATAGGTAGAATTGTAGCTATAAATGATTTCACTGGATTTACTGTTGAGTAATTCACCTACGAGCTGTTTTGAATAACGATATGCCTCTTCAGATTTTTCAGACAGCGAATATAATCATCTATGAATATTTGCATAATCGTTGGCTACAAAATCGGAGACACCATCGATAACGTATTGAGGTTTCTGTGATGAAGCAGCATTATCGAGAAAAACAAGTCAGGGATTGTTTTTGAATATAGGAAAGTCGTTTTTTAGCATAATGAATGATAAATTGATAAATGATAAATTAATGAATTTTGTGTCGTAACTTTCCCCACCCCAACCCTCCCCATTTCATGGGGAGGGAGCAGCACCCTCTCTACGTAGTGGAGAGGGGTTAGGGGTGAGGTAACTAAGAAACTAATAAGCAATTTTATCCTGCTTTTCCGTCCAAGCTTTAAACACTGCTAGAGCTTCATCATGCAACAACTGTTGGACAGGCACATTTCTTTGGGTAAACTCTTTTTTGATATCTTCATGAAATGCACTGTCATCAAAACCAATATCTGCTGCGTCTTTACCTGTATTTGCGTAATAAATTTTTTCAATTCTTGCTCGTGAAATAGCGCCATAACACATTGGGCATGGCTCACATGACGTATAGATTTCACAACCATTGAGGTCAAATGTTCATAAGTTTTTACACGCATCACGAATAGCAACTACTTCGCCATGAGCGGTTGGATCATTACTAGAAGTCACTTGATTTCGTCCTTTTCAAACGATTTTACCATCTTTGACAATAACGGCGCCAAATGGTCATCATGCATTTTTTTGCATATTTTCTAGTGAAAGCTTTATAGCTTCTCTCATAAATTGTTCGTTTTCCATGGTCTATAAAATCTTAAAGTCTAAAGTAAATTTTTTTATTTTTATTTTTTCTTAACAAATCCCTACCCTTTATCAGAGGAGGATGTATTTATGATTACTAGAATTTTCTTACAATTACCTTATCTTTTTCCAAACTTCATAAATCAATATCTTGGAGCTGAGCATACTCTTTATAATATTTTTTGAGTAACTGATAATTTCTAATTTGATTTGGAATATCTCCTAGATTATTTATGTAAAATCTCTTTTTTTCTATGTACACAATAGACCTTTCTCATCATGGCAAATATTCTATATGATTTTCACCACTTCCAAGTCATGGAAATCACTGATATAAAAGGTCAATTTGCTGGATTAATCATGTAGCTGATTGCCTAAAAAACAATCAAGAAAGTGTTGTCACTCCACTCATATAGCTCGGCAGATCTAAAATCCTTATATCATTGGCTATTTTATTTCCTGAATAGATGGGAAATATTACGTCTTTTATAAGTCCAAATCTAGTATTCTGATTTCTAATAATGAGACTAATTGGTGAAAACACTAAAGTAATAAAGACAGTATTTGAAGATATATAAGTCACCTCTATATCTGACACCATCGGATACATCGCCTGGATATCTTCCAAGATTCTCGATGTATATCGTTTTACTACTGAGTAATTTTCTCATTTTATCCATGTATTTATACGTTTATATAGATATGGATCATCATACCATAGTATATTTCCAGTATTATATACTACTCTCTTGATAGTATACTGATGATTGAATATGGAATTTTTAAGGAAAAAAAAACATCAATATATAGTGGCAAAAAGGCCAAAGACAATCCATATAGTTTTTATAGAAAAAAAATGAAATCATATCTTGCGTTTTTTTTGATTTGACTCTATCGGGACATAATTTCTTATTATTTTTTTGACTGGTTTTTGGACTACAAATTTTATCATACTGACTAACTATAATGATGATAAACTGATGAATGTAATATATCCCTTTATACGAACGTAGTGAGTTATTTTATGTAATATATGTAGTAAAGAATATACGTCAAAATTGATCAAAAAATAATTCATCACGCCACTTCTCGTGGAGTATGTCAGATTCTTTCTTTGAGTAATCCTTTTTCTTTCTTTTGTAAAATAGTCTGCAATTCCAATCTTAGATCATTGATATAATGTGCGTGCTGACCGGTTTCATATCTGAGATTCATAGCATCGTATGCGAACAATACGCTAAATGCAAATGCAGTCGCAAACAATACACTACTAAAGCCATACTGAAGCCAAACGAGCATCGTTACACTACTTGCTAAGCCACTATGAAAAGATGGAAATCAGCCTGATGCAAAAATATGCCCCATATAAAAACGTTTATATCTGATCAAATCTATGATTACCTTGACTACTTGGATAATACATCCTACCACGATAACGATAAAAATCGGGTACATGTGGAACCCTTGAGCAAAGAAGTTTTTGAAAGCATCAATCACGTATTGTATCATCAAAAAAAACGATGTACGAAGTAAATCACTTTCTATGTAGTGAAAAAACAATAAAATTCAAATACAAAATAGCTGGAAAGCTTCCTATTGCATTATTATATGAAAATAATACAAAATTATTTGTTTACTTATTATTACAAGTATATGAAAAAAATTGGATTATTTTTTGGATGAATGAGTAATGAAGCTGAAGTTTCTATCAATTCTGCTAAAAACATAGCCAAATATTTTGATTATAAAAAATATAACCTTGTACTTATATATCGAGACAAAAATGGTATCTTTTATATAATAAAGAATATTAATAAACTCAACATTAAAAAACAAATTTCTATTAGTGATTTCAAAAAAACATTTGATATTGCTCTGCCGATAACCCATGGGAAATATTGAGAAGACGGAACACTTCAAAGTATTTTTACAATGCAAAAAATAAAATATTGTGGGTGTCATGTTTTGAGTTCTGCGCTTTGTATGGACAAATCTCTTTTTAAACTTTTCCTTAGTGGACATAATATTCCTCAG
>CAYRIQ010000011.1:6760-20378 GCA_964424505.1 uncultured Candidatus Peribacteria bacterium
TTCCTCAGACTAAGTTTATAGATATAGATCTACAACTCATGAGCGATTCAGCTATTGAAAAGAAAATAAAAGAGATAAACAAAAACTTTACCTTACCACTCTATATTAAACCATCTAATTCATGATCTTCTGTCGGTATCAGCAAAATTACGAGGTATAAAGACTTAAATAAAGCTATAAAAGACGCGAGCAAACATGATAGCAAAATCCTCATAGAAGAATGACTAACTTCACCAAAAGAGATTGAGGTCGCAATACTCGGAAATAAAGAACCTACCCTTTCCGAACCAGGAGAATTAGTTTTAGCAAAAGATTTTTATGACTATGAAGATAAATATAAAAATAATAAAACTACAGTCCGTATTCCTGCAAATATATCGAATATCGAGAAAAAAAGGATTCAGTATTTTGCTCAAAAAGTATATAAACTTTGTGATTGTAGTGGATTTGTAAGAGTTGATTTCTTTATAGCCAACAAAAAAATATATCTAAATGAAATCAATACGTTACCTGGATTTACAGATATCTCAATGTTCCCCATGTTAATGACTCATAAAAGCATAATATATAGACAACTTATCAATAGAATTATAGCACTTGCCTACTAATATTTATCATCTCATCGTTTAATTGTTTATTCGTTTCAACGTTTCTTTATGCAACTTTTTATTACGGATTATACAAAAAAAAACACCAACATCATTATCACTGATAGTGAGCTTTTGTTGCAACTCAGAAAGGTTCTCAGAGCAAGAATAGGCGATCATATCTGGGTTCAAAGTCCTGGCAATGAAACTATAAAAATAAGATATGAACTCTGTATACAGCGTTGGGATGATAAAATAGTTGAATGCACTATTATTTCTCAACAAGAACACACCACTTCTCAAGAGGAGAAAAACATGATTGTTGCTATGCCAAACAAGCGAGATAAAGTAGAATTGATCGTTCAAAAACTGACGGAATGTGGTCTAAATCAGATAATATTTTGGCCGTCAGAAAGATCAGTTATCAAGGAACGAAGTCCTAAAAAAGAAGAGAGGCTTCATAAAATTATCAAAGAAGCGGTTGAGCAATCACGAGGATGGAAAATTCCTACGCTCACCTTCACTACTGATATTACGAAATATCTACAAAATACTGAAGTAATTGTTTTTGATAAACTTGAGACGAGGGACGAGGAACAAGGAGAAAGGAACAAATCTCATGTCACTGGAATAGTCGGTCCAGAAGGTGGATTAACCAAAAAAGATTATCAACAATTTGAAGGAGCTAATCCAACAATAATGAGTCTATGAGAAACTGTTTTGAGGATGGAAACTGCAGCGATTATTTGAGGATGGATAGTAAAAAATAATGAAAAAATGTAATAATTATGGATTTTTTTGGATAAATAGATATACTGTATTTGTTTCAATTTTTACTTGGATGCACTCATCATGAAAAACTTTATCAAAAAAATACTTTTTTACGATAAAATCTATTTCTTATTGAAAGATAGTGTCATCTATCAGTTGCGAAAAAAACTTATGGGACAACTAGCAAATACTATGTATAGTTCTCCATCCAAAGATTTTTTTGTCATTGGAGTAACAGGGACAAATGGTAAAACTACAACGGTAAATCTTATCCACAAAATACTCAATGACCATATTGCCAAGACGGTTATGATAAGTACAGCAAATATAAAAATTGGCAATCAAGATTTGGTAAATACCAAGAAAATGACCTCGCTTGATGTTTTTGATCTGCAATCCGTTCTTGCAACAGCCAAGGATTCGTGATGTAAGATAGCAGTACTCGAAGCATCTTCTCATGGATTGAATCAGTATAGATTTGAATGAGTGGAATTTGATTTTGCGGTTTTGACCAATATTACTCATGATCACTTGGATTTTCATGGGACGTTTGAACGCTATACCAAAGCCAAGGAAAAATTATTTAGATATGTATTAGAAAACAAAAAACAGAATAAATATGCAGCATTTCCTGCTGATGACAAAATAGGAAGACAACGATTTGAAGATATGCCATTTGATAAAAAACTCAGTTATAGTATTATTGCATCTTCTAGTCTTAAAGCAGAAAACATCATTACTTCAACTACAGGGACTACCTTTTCATTTACGTATCTTGGGAAATCCTATGATATACAAACCAAACTCGTTGGTGAATTTAATGTGTATAATATCTTGGCAGCACTTAGTGTCATACTACAAATCGGCGTAAATATTGAGCAAGCTATCCAAACTATAGCATCCTTTGAAACAGTGGCCTGACGTATGGAACAGATAGAAAAAAGTTGAGTACATTATTTCATTGACTTTGCTCATACACCAGATGCACTGGAGAAAACACTTACCTATCTCAATAACATAAAATGAACGGGCAGACTCATAACACTCTTCTGAGCACCCGGGTGCAGAGACAAAACCAAGAGACCTATAATGTGAAACATCGCAGATCAATACAGTGATATTCTGATTGCAACAGACGATGATCCCGATACTGAAAATAGACTCGAAATTCTCGAACAACTCACCATGGAGGTAAAAAATAAAACACTAGGAAAAGATCTTTTCATCATCCCTGAAAGAATACTGGCAATCAAATTCGCATGTGAGATAGCGAAAGAAGGCGATGTCGTAATGTTTGCTGGGAAAGGTCATGAAACGATACAATTGACAAATTTCGGGAAGAGGAAATGGAGTGACAAAGAAGAAGTACTAAAAAATCTACAAAAATAATTTACCCCACCCCACCCTCCCCATGATATGGAGAGGGGGTAGGGGGGTGAGGTAACAAAATAACAAATAAAAATCTATTTTTTCGTTTAGTCGTTTAGTCGTTATATATGAAAAAAAAGTTTACCATCAAAATTACAAAACCGATTGTCGGCAAGCGATTTGGTGTTTTTCAGCATATTATGAAATGAGCAGGAAGTGACAAAGTAGACATGAGAAAATACTGTGCCGGCGATAGTGCATCACATATCAACCGAAAGCTGTCTGCAAAATATCAGGAACTTTATACCAATATTTTCCAGCAAGAAAAATCACTCAGCCTGGATATGTTTTTTGATATCAATTATAATCGAAGAGGCTGAATTATCTCAAATGAGAAGAAAGTTCTCGCTTATGCGGAAGACATCATTTCCTACTGCCAGCATCAGCAAATCAACATAAGATTTTTTTATCCAGAACAAAAAATATTTAGTTCAAACAGACTGAAAGAAAAAATAGTTTCAAAAAATACTGATGACATAAAAAATGCGTTACATGAAATTTTATTACAAGTGAAGAAGACAAAAAAAATATATCAATCATCATTGAATATATTTTTGAATAATGCTGTAAAAGAAAAACAAAGGAGGGCAATAGTTATTTTTTCCGACTTCCTCGTTATGGATGAAGAGACTAAGAAACTTCTTCACTACCTAAAAAAACAACATATCTTGTTTTTATTCCAGCTCCCAATAAATATCGAACAATGACAAAACTATAATTCATTTTTCTTACAAAAAAATATTATGCCAAACAAGTGAAGTGATGAAATAGAATTACTACAAGTAGATTAAAGTCTAAATGTGTAATCCATTAATTTTTCAATCCTCTTTCGAGAATTACCATTGCACTTATGGTATCTTCAGCGGCATTTTTTTTGAAATCACCCTTGAGTCCCATATCGTTTGCTGTGTTAGAAATAATTTCTCCTGACTGAACACTTGTATAATCTTCCTCAACAAGCTGTATTTCTATTTCTCTATTTTCTATAATATAATTGAGACTTTTCATAAATGCTTGAATTTTTTGTTGGATATCTTTTTGTTTACTGGGTCGTCCAAGCATAATTTTTGAAACATTATGCTTTTCTATGAGCCCTGCAATATTGAAATACATCATCTTATCATTGAGGATATATCCTATAGGAAAAATAACTGTACTGCCTACAATTGCATATGCCAATCAAATATATTTTGTCCCTCGATCGATACCGAGAATGGTTTTGGTTTTACGATGATTTGTTTGCATAGCTTTATAATTGAAACAATAAAAATAACCTACTCCTGTTTTAGCCTCATTCCGGCGTTAAGTATTGCAGCCGGAATCCATGACTATACAATCTAAATATCTTTTAGTATGGATTTCCGCTTTCACGGGAATGATGTTTAAACGAGGGTGGGATTTGTCTATGGTTACTAATTCATTGTCGGTTGTATCATATATTGTGGTTCTACCGTCATAGTCAATGGAATGCGAAGATTAGCAACTTCTATAGCGTGAGAGTTTCCTTTATAGATAAGATATAAGGTATTGTTGTTCATCGAAAAATAGGTCATTGTGTCAGTAGTCATCCAGTATGGATCGCGAACAAAATCAAGAAATGTATCGTCAGAATAATGTATTTCTTCTAAAGATATTTGTTTATGAATATGCTGTTGAAAATCATACCACCAAACATTATGTTTTTGTCCGATATATAAAATGCCATATCTTGGCAATCGTCCTTGTGTATATGCGTACCTATAAAATTCGATTTTGGTGATCGAGGCGATAGGGATAAATGTTCACGTGTCGTGGTCCAAAAGTGTATTGAGCATATTGATCGTAATCGTACCTACTCTTAGATTGGTAAAACCACCAGGACCATTGAGCAGAAGAATCTTTTCTACAGGATGATTTTTTGTATATTCCAAAAGCGTTGACCCAAGTATATTTTCTATCCCATTACGCTCTAAAAAATGTTCACTTTGATCATCAAGCAAATGAATGTAATCACTAGAGATATTAATGAATACCATAAACTAAGAGACTAGATAAAAGTAATTTATTTGCCAAAGCAAATGCTATGAGTGAATTACATGAAGTTCATCGCCATCTATATACAATTTTTGTAAAATTGCAAGGTAAGTAAAAGCAAAATCATACATTTGTTTGGTCTTTTATCCATTTGAGGATATACTTTAAGATATAAGTAGTAAAAACCAAATCTCTGTAATGATATAATTATATGTATGTTTGCATCTACCTTTAGTTATTTAGCGATAGTGTATGAAAATAATCAAAGCTAATCTTATCAAAAAAGCTCTCTGAGTACTTGTGATTGTATGATGCTCAGGTATTTTTTTGAATGGACATGTTGGTATAGCAGAACAAACTCATGCACAAACACTGACTAATGCAATTTCAGCAGGATCAGTTTGATCTATTACCAACACCACTACCACATCCAATTCATCTATCAATACCATGAGTCTTTGGCAAATACTTGATATGGTTCTCAAAATCATTTATCTCCTTCTTTGGCCATTATTGGTTCTTGCAGGGCTTGCCTTAGACAATACATTGGTCTATGCATCTATTTTTCATCTCGATGCACCATTGTGGAAATTTTGGAATATGATGAAAAATTTTGCTAATTTTACCTTATGATTTATGGTACTATTTGCAATCATTAAAAGCATCCTAACCAATGGAGATACCTGATCTATCAAAGACGAAAAATCACCACTTGGAATTATCAAAATTACTTTAATTGCGTGAATACTCATCCAAGCAAGTTGGTTTATTGTAGCAGCTTTGATTGATATTTCTACGATAGCTACTTATGCAGTTTGAGGCTTGCCACTCAGTGTTTTGAAAAATACAGAACTTGGAACACAAAAAATACTTTCGGTAAATAGTGCTATAGATTTCAATAAATTTGATGTGCTTAGTGCAAAAGGAGAGGGATTTAAGGTTTGGTATTCCACCACCTATAAAGACAAAACCATTACCATATCACCATGTAGGATCGCTAATGGATATAGTGGGGCAACACAAAAATCCTATATCATTGGAAGACAATTTGGTGACCCTGAATACAACAATACTGAAAAACTCAAACCTGATTATATATGATATAATGTTTGTGTCATAAATGGTACGCAATTGGTGCTATGGGAAGAAGATAATCTCATGACGAGCATCCAAAAAGATCAGCCTTTATGACCTCCAGAACCTTGAGCATCAGCGACAGATTATCGTACAAAAGACGGATATAAACATTATCTTGATATATTGGTAGCTACATCCTGACGGGTCAATAAACCTTATGTACAACAATATGCGGTAAATATTGGCTCATGAAAATGAGAAATTGGTTTCGTACAATGAAATAAATTTTTTGAGGAAACAACTTCTATGACTATTTCTGATCTTATCACTAAATCCAAAGGATTTGTCTGATCACTGGTAACCATGTACTCTTCATTGTTAAATTTTGCACAACTCACAGATACGAATGTCACAACCATAGGAGAAACCTCATGAGTTTTTCTTATCAAAAGCTTAGTCGCTATCGCATTATTTTTTCCACTGCTTGCTTTAGCGGTAGTACTGATTGCAAGAATATGAGTGCTTCGGCTCTATATCGTAGCATCACCATTTATCATCATCAAAGCGAGTTTCAAAAATTTTATCAAAATGGATAAATTGGATGAATATTTAGATATAAAAAATGTCATGGGGCTTATTTTTGCGCCTGTAGTGACCGTGGCAGCACTCAGTATTTCGCTGATTTTTATGACAGCGTTAGTCAATGGATTTACTTCTAGTAGTTCACATGAGGAAGTAAGCGAAGCTATGGGAATCCAAAGCATACAGGCAATTCAGCCGGGTAATGATGCTATTAGTGTCCACAATGTTACGCAACTAGAATTTAGCAAACTTCCTCGAGGAGAATGATTAGACCGATTTTCTTGGCTCATGGTCAACTTTTTTGCTATATGACTGATGCGAATGATCTTTTTCGCAGCCATCAAAGCAAATGCTATTGGGAAAAAAGTTTGACAATGAATTCAAGACTTTTGACAAAATGTCTTTCAATCTCTGCCTATTCTACCTATACCTGGTCAAGATGGTAAAAGAGTCGGTATCGGTAGTGCTGCTAGTGTATTAACCAAGGTGCCTGATAACTATATCACCAACATACAAAACGATCAGAAACAACAAGTAAGAGATTGGATCGATCAGTCAGAAGGAAAAAATATCTCATTTGATGATGAAACCACCAGTAAACTTCTCAACAATTTAAAAGATAAAAAATGAAGAGCTGCACTTGAAGCAACTTGAATCAAGGCGCCTGATAGAGATGATCAACTTATCAATGTTGGCACAGCTGGCAATATCGATCGCATGTATAATGCGATGAAAGATTTAAAGGATGAAACAGTAAAAAATACTATCATAGCAAATGCTGTACCTCTCTTTGGAGAAAACTGGTATACAAAAGAAACAGCCAAACGTACCGAAACAGATATCAAAAAGACAATAACCATGGGTATTACAGAAAAAAGCTGAGAGGAAGATATAACAAATATCAATACGTTATTGACACAACCAGATAACCAAAACACATTAACAAAATATTTTGAAAATACCGTACCTACGACAGACACCTATAAGGAAACTTTTTGAACCAAAACACTTACTATCACAAAAACAAACGACGGTAAACCACAGAAATATATAGCAAAATTAGCATAATTATATTCATTCATTTATTTAATTCCCAATCTATGAGTCTAAAAAAAATCAGCAAGTATCTCTTTCATCCTACTACGATCAAAATCGTTGGTCTGATTTGTATTGTTTGATTTTTCTTTATTTTCCCTGTGTTTGCTATGGGATTAGAGACTACCAATACTTCACTCAAAAGCATACAAGAAGGCATGAAAAATTTTATTTCAATCTGTTCACGATGATGGGTAATCCTTGCTATCCTCGCAGGAAAACTTATGACGAATGATTTCGTTTATGGTGCGTTTCTCCATATGGACATCTATCTTTGGAAGATCTGGAACATTATGAAAAATTTTGCTAACTTCGCCTTGGTAGCATTGGTATTGTGATCAATCATAAAAAATCTCGTAGGCAAAGAAGCTTTGGATGTAAAAAAAATAATTACCAATACCTTACTCGCTGGGATACTTATCCAAGCAAGTTGGTTTGTTATGTGAGCACTGATAGACCTCTCTACTGTAGCGACAGCATCTATTAGTTCGTTTCCTATAGCTTTTTTGAGTAATGACCAAAACCTCAAAGATGAAATAAACACATCTATACAAAATTTTAAAAGCAAAAGAATTGCATACAATCTTAACGCAGAAAAAGACAGAATCACTACTATACCAGAGCCAGAATATATCCAATCGGAAACTACAGAAAACTTACGAAAAAACATTTTACCAAGTTATACTTCTGTGAGCTGACCCTTTATTTATCTCGGGATGTGAGTATTCCATTTTCAAAATTACTTAGGGACAGAAATCACTACTGATGGAGCAACATTGACGCTTTGATTTGCATTAAGAGCATTTTGGTTACTGTTGTTTACCGTAGGACTACTTTTGCTTGTGATAGCAAATATTATGAGAATCGGACTTCTTTGGATATTTATTATCTGATCGCCGTTTTTGATTTTGATGCAGGTATTCAAACCCAAAACGTGAAATGGATCTGGTATATTAAAAATATTTACTATATCTAATCTCATAGCTATCATTTTCAAGCCGGTTATTTTTGTGATCGGTATGTCTCTGATGCTCATTGTAATTGTAAGTATGCAAAAAAGTATGCTCTCCTCGTGAGCTGGACGAGAAAACAATCTCAATGGTGTGTCATTATCAAAAACATCAGATACTATCTCTACACTCAGTGTAGACTGAGTAAGTAGTGTCTCGATAGATCAGAAAGATCTTTTGTGACCTAATGTTATTGAGACATCAACAAATTTTTTTAGTCAGACATTGATACTTCTTTTAGCAATTTTTTTGATGCGACGATTTGTAAAGCTCTCCCTCACTATATGAGGAGGACCTATTGAAGAGCTTATGAAAAAGTATACAGGACGAGCAGAAGATTTAGCTAAATCCGCACCTATACTTCCTTTCAAAGGAGGTGCTTCTCTCTGAGCTATACAATGATTTACACAAAAAAACAGAGATAAACTTATGGAATGAGTTGGGATCAATATGTCTTGAAAATTTGGAGAAAGAGATGGAAATGGTAATTTTATAACTCATGAAGAGGCTTTTGATACATTTATGAGTCAAAAAGCATGAGGACAAGCTACGTGGACAAACGCAGATTATAAAGGATTAGATACATTAGCCAATAGCCCAGATACCAACAAATATACCACATTCTTTGATGCTTCCAAAAAATTGGCACAGGGAAAACAAGGTTGATTGTCTGTTTCGACCAATACTGCATGGATGAAGAGCGTAAAGACACTCTTGAGTAATGAATCTAAAGTACACCAAATCAATTGATTATTAAAAACATTATCACGTGCACAATTTAGCGTACGAACAACAGAATCTGAGGAAGAGTATTTCAAAAAAGACAGTAATAGTAAAGCCTTGTATGATGCTATGTGATGAAGTGCAGCGACTCAAAATTCACCAGAACCTCAAAACTACGATGATCTTAAAAATATTGTTTTTTATCGTGATAAAGAATAAAAACATATATTTTCTCCTTGCAACAGCATACAATAAATCTACATTGGAAGATGGTTAAAGTGAAATCTCGCCGTAGCGGGAGTAGATTTATTTTTTTTGGTTTTATGATGAAAAAAATTGTTTTACTGTTACTTATATGTACATTGGTACTTAGCTATTCATTTGCGTATACGCCAACATCACTGGATTTGACACAAATCAATCTTTTGAAGGCACAACTTGATAGCATTACTACAGGCAATATGAAAGATAAAGCAGATGTTTATCTTCAACTAAAAACACTTCAAGAACAGTTTTCTGGGCATGAACAGCTTACGTATTATCTCAATGATCTGGGTACTCATATAGTAACCCAAGTAAACATCGAAAAAACGAAAGTAAAACCGACTACAAAACTACTGAAACAAGAGTTTTTCACTCAATATAGTGGATGATTTAGTCAAGCAATCACTACTGCAGATACCTGCATGGGACGGTACAATACTATAGATACCATCAGTTTTGCAAACAATTTTCCGACTGCATTGACTATAGCGATGCGATATAGAGAGACCACTTGTGGATATTATCTCCCAAGCAATGGAGATGGACCATTCCAGATTTTAAGTAAAGACTATGGAACTGGACAAATAACCGAAGCAAAATTTTTGCAAGCTATTCAAGATTTTATCGATTTTTCCAAAGCTAAACATACTCAATATACCACTAAACTCTGAATAAAACTCACATACACTGGATTTGACATGACAGGACTTGTATATCACTCAGCACTCTATAATGGCGCAACCATCACGTGAAGTGCTACAAGTGGGTATGTAGCATTCCCCAACAATCCAAAATATGTCTACGATGGTTATGGCAGTGAATACAGTGGTGCTACTAGATATGGAATCATTCCTAAGTTTTTAAAGGTATTGGACTGGGAAATTCAGACACAATACTAAACAAATTTTTTTGTCCTCCTTTGTAAAATAGTAATTTACCCCACCCCAACCCTCCCCATTTCATGGAGAGTGAGCAGTACCCTCTCTACGCTTGTCCCGTACATTTCGCTACGGGAAAGTGGAGAGGGGGTCAGTGGGTGAGGCAACAAAATTTGAACTGAAATATATTTTAAATTTTGAATTTGAAAATAATGACTAAAGAAATACCATTACACGTAGTATTTGCCGAAGCACGAATCAAAAAAGACGACAAATATCTTCTAGCCAAAAGATCATCCAAAGACGATCAAGCAGCTGGTACCTGGGCTGTTCCATGAGGTAAAGTAGAAATGGAATTAGGTCATAATATAATTGAAACTTCTTTAAAGAGAGAAATACTTGAAGAAGTTGGAGTAGAAATTTTTGATAATTTAGAATATCTCAATAGCTGATGATTTTATCGTTCCAGTTGAGATCATGTGGTAGCTTTATCTTTTCTAGCTAAATATAAATCAGGAGAAGCATTACCACTTGAAGACCAAGATGAAGTAAGATGGGTAACTATAGAAGAATTAAAAACATTACTAACAGAAAAACATTGGGAAGATACAATAATCAGAATCGAGGAAGCTTCAGAATTTTAATTATCAATTAAAAAAAAGCTATGTTTGAAGAAATGATTATCATAGATGGAAAAGAAATAAATAGGTTTGAATATATAGGAAAATAATTTTATTGTATAATATTACAACCATGGAAATGAAAGAACTTTTAGATTTTATTGATTGGACATTATCTAATGCTGGGAAATGAACTTTTTACCGCGACACAGATATGACAAAAAGAATATTCGCACAATCAATAAAACTCAGTGAAGAGGTCTGAGAATTAAGCTCAGAAATTTTGTGACATACAGGATTTATTAGAGCAGAAAAAAAAGCGAGATATTCACCAGAAACATTACAGCATGAATTTGCAGATGTTATTCTTACTGCTATTCGCCTAGCAAAACTTATGGATGTAGATATCGAGACTGCCCTAAAAAATAAAATGGAAAAAATTAAACAAAGAGCTGATATACAATAATTTTATTAGTATTTCAAAACATGCCAAAGAAAACAGCAGACAAACACATCATTCAAAACCTGGGAAACATGGAAAATAAAATTACTTTTCAATGAATCAAAACCAATAATCTCAGAAATATAGATATTGAAATACCAAAAAACAAACTGATCACTATCACGTGAGTTTCCGGTTCTGGTAAGTCTTCGCTTGCGTTCGATACGATTTACAAGGAAGGACAATATAGATATATTGAATCGCTTTCCAGTTATTTAAGACAGTTTTTCAATTTGGGAGAAAGACCAGAAATCGAGAGCTGTAGTGGTCTCTCGCCGGCGATAGCGATTGAGCAAAACAAGAAAGCTGGGAACTCGAGAAGCTCGGTAGGAACACTTACGGAGATTGATGACTATCTAAGATTGCTGTATGCAAAGCTTGGTGATAGCTATTGTTATACTTGTTGAAAAGAAATCAAACCTCAGACCATTGAGCAAATCATGAATGAAATCCAAACCGAATATATTGGTCAGAAAATTTATCTTTTGCAAGAGTCAGGAAAATTTACAAAGAAAGAAGACCTTACGGAGTTTGTAAAAAAGAATAGGAATAAAGTAGAAAAATGAAAATGATTTACTCGTTATTTATTGGTAGCAGGAGACAAAGAAAAATCTGAAAAGAGTAAAAATCTGGAACCTATCGAATATTTCTATCTCGAAACGCCGAATGTGCCAGCCGAATATTTTCCACTCAATACCTATGGAATCTATGATCGTGTCACCGTGGAAAAAGAAAAGCTATGAAGACTCAAAGAGGATATTATTAAAATACTTGCTGAGTTCAAAAAGTTCTGAATCTACATGACAGAAAATTCAAAATCTTTTGATATCATCCGTTGGTTTACTGACAAGATGTATTGTCCTGATTGTAATATCACATATCCTGAATTTACGCCCCAGCATTTTTCTCCCAATAGACAAGAATGAGCTTGCTCTACTTGTCATGGAATTGGTGAGATTTTGCAAATAGATTTTGATAAAATGCTTGATCCCATGAGTCCATATATGAAAGCAATTTTGCCATGGAGAGACTCTAATCTTTGACAATCCTTACTTTTGAAATTATCACAAAAATATAGTATCGACCCTGATAAAATATGGAAAGATTTGCCAGAATGGTTTCAGCATGTTGTTCTTTTTGGAGATGATGAACTCATTAGAGTAAATTATGGAGGTAAATTTATCAGCATGCATTACAAAGGTATCGAAGAAATCATTAAAGATCAATATGCAAAAGGTCTTTTGACAGTAGATTTTCAAGCAATGTTGGATATGAAATCATGTAACGAATGTGGAGGCACTAAATTGAAAAAAGAGAGTCTACATGTATTTCTCAATATACAAGATGAAAAGTACAAGATGAAAGACAAAACTGTAGCATCATGAGTCATGAGTCATGGATCTAAGTTTAATATCGCAGATTTACAAAGGATGCCACTCCATGATTTAATTAGTTTTGTGGATCTTTACAAAGAACATGCAAAAAAAGATCAGACATTAATCCAAAGGATTATGAATCCCCTTATTGATAGAGCAAAAACTATTCAAGAATTATGACTCGGATATCTTAGTCTTTGTAGATGAATAGATACACTTTCTGGTGGTGAAATTCAAAGATTGAGACTAGCTAAACAACTATGAAACAAATTGACAGGGATTATTTATGTGCTCGATGAACCAACTATTGGACTCGATGATAAAGAGATCAATAGAGCAATTACTGCAATAAAAAAGCTAAGAGAAATGGGTAATACTATTGTAGTAGTAGAACATAATGAAGCATTTATTCAAGCATCAGATCGAGTCATAGAGATATGACCAGGTGCGTGAGATTTTTGATGAAATTTAATGTTTAATGGTACATATAAAGATTTTTTACAATCTGATACATTAACAGCGCAATATATTTTGGGCAAGAAAAAAGTATCTATAGATTTTGAACATATACCTGGAAATACCACCATCAAGATCAAAAAAGCAGCCAAACATAATCTAAAAAATATTGATGTTCAGGTAAAATTGTGAACATTTACGATCATCACTTGACCTTCTGGTGCATGAAAAACGAC
>CAYRIQ010000012.1:0-7946 GCA_964424505.1 uncultured Candidatus Peribacteria bacterium
CCTGATTTTAATGTAGCAGTTCCTGTTACATCAGTAGTTCTCAAAAAGAATTGTGGTCTGTATCCTGTCATGAAAGGCGTATGTCTTCCACCCTCTTCCTTTTTCAATACATATACTTCAGCTTCAAATTTATTGTGAGCTTTAACAGTTCCTGGTTTACAAAGAACTTGTCCTCTTTCGATTTGGTCTTTTTCAATACCTCTCAAAAGCAATCCAACGTTCATACCAGCTTCTGCTGTATCAAATTGTTTGTGGAACATTTCAATTCCAGTAACAACCGTTTTCTTTGGCTCTATTCCAAGTCCAATTATCTCGAATTCTTCATTCATTTTTACAACTCCTCTTTCAATTCTTCCTGTAGCAACAGTTCCTCTTCCTTTGATAGAGAAAACATCTTCTACTGGCATAAGGAAAGGTTTGTCATTGTCTCTTACAGGAACTGGAATATATTCATCCAATGCATTAAGAAGATCCCAAATACATTTAGCATCACCAGCTTCATCAGTTGAATTTTCACCAGCTTTGAGAGCTGATCCTCTAATGATAGGAGCATTTGCATCGTATCCGTTTTTCTTCAAAACATCTCTAATTTCTTCTTCTACAAGGTCTAATTCATCTGGATCAGCAACCATGTCGCATTTATTCAAAAATACAACAATCTTAGGAACATTTACTTGCTTAGCCAAAAGAACATGTTCTCTTGTTTGAGGCATAGGTCCATCAGTTGCAGCTACTACAAGAATAGCTCCATCCATTTGAGCAGCACCAACGATCATGTTTTTAACATAATCAGCATGTCCTGGACAATCAATGTGTGCGTAGTGTCTTGTTTCAGTTTCATACTCTACGTGTCTGGTATTAATAGTAATACCTCTTGCTTTTTCTTCTGGAGCATTATCAATTTGAGCATAATCCAGAGTTTTAGCAAATCATTTAGTTGCAGCAACTTTAGTAATTGCAGCTGTCAATGTTGTCTTTCCATGGTCTACATGACCGATAGTTCCAACATTAACGTGAACTTTGTTAGCCATAGGTAAATATATTAAAAGTTAAAATAAATATACAAAAAAATCGTGTGGACAGATAAGATACAAAATTAGACATGAATTGCAAGTGTTTTTTTAAGGATTTTAAACAAAATACTGATTTCGATCGACATGGTAGTCAACAATTTCCAAAGAAATTGTGCTATCAGACTTTCCGAAACCTAGGTGCTGTACATAATTAACTCTCGAAAGAATCATTGTATTTACAGCATAGACTAAGGCCACATGGACCTTCAGGGGATGATATCGCCAACACGTTGACAGCGGTCTATTACTTTAGCCATCCACCTAGCTAAAATAAATTGTTGAGATTTTTATAATCTCGGGGATGCGGGACTCGAACTCGCGGCCTCTTGGTCCCAAACCAAGCGCTCTAGCCATCTGAGCTAATCCCCGGGCTAGACTTGAATTGATTGGACCTAATAACGCAATTCTGAATTATACATTCTGAATTCTGAATTCATAATGGTGCCAGGAGGCAGAATTGAACTGCCGACACAAGGCTTTTCAGGCCTCTGCTCTACCACTGAGCTACCCTGGCATACTGGTGGGCATAGGTGGACTCGAACCACCGACCTCGTCCTTATCAGAGACGCGCTCTAACCAACTGAGCTATATGCCCATATACATTAACTATAATAACACACAGTAAAATAATATAATCGTTTTGCAAATACAAAAAAAACAAATGTAGTTGACTATATAATAATCTCACAGACAATTTCAAGTAAAAAACAAACAAAAATACCTTGCTTCAAAAAAAGAAATAGGTAACATACAAAAATACTCCCCATAATAGGGACATCTTACTTTTTGATACTCTATGAAATATTTTTGAATCACCCAATCTCCAAAAAAAACATGGAAAAATTATATAAAATACAGTAATGGAACATTTGTCATTGTGATTACTATATTTTTCATTTTTTTTGCATTTTTTGCCAAAGTAAATGATCTAGTATTCACCAAAAACAAAATAGACATTTTCAAAGAAGACTTAAGTAAAATAGCTTTTTATTTTTGGACCTTTGACAAAGACCTCTCACATTTTTTGATTACTTTAGATGACATCATTCAAAGATATATTGAGGGAGAAAATATCTTTGCAACCAAAGAAAAGGAAATAAATTTTTGTCGAGAATATATAGAAAAAAACAAAGAATATCTCAAAAAAGTTTGATTTTCTAATTATGACAAATTGTTGACGGTATTTTCAGACTTCAAAATATATCAAAAAGAACTATTTGAGCTTTTAGGAAAAAACCAATCATTTAACTATTTAGTTATTTTACAAAATACTAACGAAAAAAGACCAAACGGCTGATTTTTTTGATCATTTGCATTTATAAAAGTCAGTCAATGACACATCAAAGACATAGAAATTGTAGATTCTTATTATCCAGATTTTGTTGCATACAAAACACGCATCATTGCGCCAGCTTGGACATCAGTATTTTTACCAGATCGCAAAATATGATTTGTTGCGGGAAACAAATTTGGATTTACTGATATCGATGGGAAAAACTTAAAAGATCTCTATGAACTTATGTTTAATACCACGTATGAAATGTGGAAAGTACAAAAAACAATGCAACCAGAATTATACAACAAACTACTCCATCAAAATATAAAAGGAGTCATATTTATCAGATCAGATCTATTAGAAACATTTTTTACAAACTTCAAACAAAAAGCACAAGAACGACAATTTCTCAATGCATCTATTGACTTGATCAGAAAGGAAATTCGTGGAAATAAAAAAGAATTGTACATCAAAGAAATAAAACAGTATATTGAAAATCAGAAATCAAATATTATTAAAAATGTAGTAAATAGATTTGATGAAATAGCCAATAAACAATTTATCACCATATATCTTTCTCATGTCTCTACAGGATTTAATGCAATGCTCAATAAAAATAATTTGACAAATATATTTGACACCAATCACATATATTTTCGAGATACCAACGTAAGTTACAACAAAATCGACGGTTTTATAACCAAACACATCCAAATAAATGACGAGCAATGAATCATACAAAAAGACAGCAAAAATGACATGATAGATATTCACGACCTCAAAAACGGCAAATATACCATAAACATTTATTACAAATTCAGTATACCAGAATATTATCCCACCTTTATAAAAAGCCTTGAAAAAAAATATGAAATTCAAATCTCAAATAGAGAACTAGCAATTCTTGGGCTTAAACCAGGCGTATATGATGAACCAGGACAGGGAAAAGTTAAAAAACGACGAGAAACAAAGGCAACAATATATTTTCCTCAATACATTACCGTGACCAATGTGACAGGAGACATTTATTATCAAGCACCATTTTATGCGCCCTTTGCCAACTGATTATTTTATCAGATGGGAAGTATAGAAAATAATAGCACAAGATCGATAAAAATCAACATAGAAGTAAAAAAGTAAACATAAACAAAATGTGGCTGAAATCAATATTATATACTATATATAAAAAAAGAGAAGCAAACAAAACAAGAAAGCCAGGGTTTTTTGGCTTTTTTTTTGTTTATGTATACTATCTATACTAGAGATGATTTTATATATATAATTATACATGGTAGAAGCATTAGATACCAACTACTCAGCGACACAGGCAGAAAAAAATTATGTCCAAGAGTCATTTGAAAAAAACTCTATAAAAGAGTTTTTCATAAAGGAAGCAAAAAATCTAAAAGAAAAAATTATTAATAATTTTCATACAGAAAATTATAGTAATTTTGAACAAAAAATGAGTTTTGAACAAGAAAAACAAACAATGAAAAATATCCTCAAGAAACCGATATATAGAAATATCTATAATCAATATAGCAGTACTTTAGCAAAAAACCAAAACAAACCATGATTTAGTGAATGAATAGCATTGTTGCAATCCATCATCAATGTATATGACAACAAAAAGGGGAAATCATCATCACACAAAATAGATGGAATAGTATGACCAAAAACATTTGAAGTCTTAGCGTCTATTGCAAAAGAAGCAAATATCAAATTTGATGGGATCATAGACAAGTCATTATTGACCCATATTATTGGAGTATGTAATGAAAGTGGTACGAGAGAAGTTCAACAAGAAGAAACATACGAAAAAAAAATGGAAAAGATGGACAAAAATATAAAAAAACTACATAATCAGCTCAATAAAATCGATCCAAAATACAACAAAAACGTATATATATCCACCATGAAACAAATAGATACCATTGTAAAGCAAAAAGAATTTTTGATGGATCCAGAAGAAATAGAAAAAGAACTTAAAACAATAGAACAAAATATCCAAGAACTTGAAAAAATACGTACGAAAAAAAATGAATATACAATCAATTCCCAAATAAATTACTTATCCATGCAAAAAAAACATTTAACAAAATTATTTCACACAAAAGAAAACAACAAAACAATACAAGAAAAAAATTAATTTTTATATTTCATATACTAAGTATTATGGAAAATTTAGAAACAATCACATCCAAAGAATCTAGTTTAACTAATGAATTAAACGAAGCATTACAAGAATTTTCTGCTAGTGAAAATACACTAAAAAACGAAATAATTACATCAAACAAAGACCTTAAACCACGAACAAAAGAAGAGATGACAGAATATATAACAAGTTGAGAATGCAAACAAAGGATAGAAAAATATATACAAGTAAATGGCTTACCCATTATTATTTCTCAGATTGCTATAGACGAAGCAAGTTCACTGATACAAATACAATATACAGTAACATTAGGAGATAATACACAAAAAATTACTAGTTATATGCAAATTATGGGCGAGAAAAACAATACCTATATCCAATTCAAAAAAAATCCTACTACGGAAAATGACGCCAGTAGCATAGAAATCTGAGGATCATTGTATGATATACAAATAAGTAAATCTCCAAGCAAGGGTATAGACATTAGAATCGTAGAAAATCCAAAAAAAACTCAAGAAAAAATACTGGAAACAATCAAAAAATTTGAACTGACTCCAACGTTTACAGACAATGATTTCGAAGATGCAACTTTGGAAAACACCAAAATAACTGCACTAAAATACACACAATTAGGTAAAGAGGTAACCAAAGAAGGTGATTTATATTTTAGAACAATTTTTCTAAAAGAAAAATGAAAATATCTTGAAATGGGGAAGGTATATTTCGATGCAAAATGAAACTTTGATGCAAAAAAAACGACAACAAAACAAGAAATAAAAATAGTATGAGTATCAGTAGGGATAGAGATTGATAGTGATAAAAACACCTTTACGATAACAAACGTAGACAACCTCAAAGAAAAAATTAAAAAGCATAGAGACATACTGAGCACATATATAGAAAATTCTGAATTTGGAGACAACACCATATTCACTGGATTTAATAGAGAAAAAGGTGGAAAACGAAAACAATCAAAACTTTTATGATTGGAAATCATAAATGATATGTATACTTTCAAACGAAAATGAGAAAAAACAACAGAAACTATAAATATTGGATTTACTGATATGGACGAATTGTTTTTGAGAGATAATACTGGCAAAAAAGCAGAGCCTATTATCATAGAAATACAAAGAGCAAATGGAAAAAAAGAAATACGTGAAATCCAAACAAACACAGAAAAAAAACAATTTATTATACAACAAACAGAAAGCAAACTAGTTACCAACCAAGAAAAACCAGCATTGGAAAATGAACCAAACAAGCTTATGAGCAAAAATTATATATATCATCAAAATAGCGAGAGCAAAAAAATAGAATATTATAATGGACAAGGTACGTTGATTACAAGCATACCAGCGACCAAAACAGAAAAAAATGAATGGAAGCTATGAACACTTACTGAAGACGTAAACACAAATGATCTCTATAAAGAAATGATAAAAACCATAGCAAACAAATCTATCACAGAAAAGCTCAAAAATATCAATCTTTTAGACAATGATCTATACACAGCTTTTGATACAATGATCAAAAAAAGCAAAGCAACTCTTACATGAAGAAATGTGGTAAAAGTTATGGATGATGAAAAAAACAATATATACAAATATTACAAAATAGAGCAAACCAATGATGGAGATCCGTTCATATTTATAGAAGATGAAGAGTTGTATGAAGAAGCAAAGAAAGTAATGGAAATTTTATTGGAAAATATGAGTATTATAGAAAAAATAGAAAATACACAATTATGGTACAAAGACAAAAAAGAAAAAGTGGAAAAAAAGTTTACACAATTTGTAGGATGATGCTGATTTTTGCCTATACCTACACAAAACAAAATAGATTTTTTATGAGAAACAGAAAAGACAAAAACTTCACTGACCAAAAAATTTATTTGGGGCTCCAAGACAGCGGACATTCAGGAATTTGATATTATTTTTGAAATCAAAGGCAGCGATATTACTACAGCAGAAAATACACAAACTATCAACAGACAAAAATACAAAACTAGACTCAAAGAAAAAGAAGAATGATTAACCTTACGATTTGACGATATAGAATAAAAAAGAAAAAATAGACTTGACTTATGGTGGTATTTTGATATCTACTATGGTAGAAAATAAAAACAATAATAAAAAACCAAAATACAATGAAAAAAATAATAATAATGGTTATTGCCGTGATAGTATCTCACAGTATAACAATAGCTCAGAAACCATCCAAAACATTTAAAAAAATTAGCAAGTGCTACGAAGCACAAGTAGACAGTTTTTTAGATGAAGTATTCAAGTTAGAAAAAACCGGTGCAGAAATGGATAGTACAGCTCGAAAAGAGTTAGAAAAAACCATTTATGATGCATTTTTAGAGGATTTTTTTACCTGGGCTAAATTTAGCCAAAAATATAAAGGTGAAAAAAAATTCGATTTTAAAATTAAAAGAATTAACAAATTCGAAAACGAGACCAATGAATACGCTTCTCAATTCAAAAAAATAATGGATACTTTTAAAGCCGAAAGGCTTATAATAACAGATAAAGAGCAATTAGCAAAATTATTAGGCAAAGAAAAATTAAAAATATTTATTGATTCCGTAATAAAAAAATTTCAAGACAGAACATATAATCTGTTTAAAAAATTATAAATTAAATATAAAGCGACCGTTATATCGGTTGCTTTTTTTGTATAAAACAATATCTAGAAGATACGTTTATTCTATCCATAAAACATGAATATAAAAAAACCAACAATCACAAATGCAATCTGTGTCGACGCATCTTGTAGTGGAAATCCATGAGTTATGGAATATAGAGCAGTCGATCTCAAAACACGGAAAGAATTATTTCACTCTCCTCTATATCCCATGGGGACAAACAATCTTTGAGAATTTTTAGCCATCTATGATGCTATCAGATATATTGAAAAATTAGAAAAAAAACATAATGCTCACGCACCTAGTTCTTCTTCGCAACATAGATATGAATGCATTTTTTCAGACTCAGAAACTGCTTTAGCACGGATTAAATCCAAAAAAATAAAAACAACACTACCATACAATGAAGAGACAAAAGAATTACTTACAAAAGTACAAGACGCAATAATTCGAATAAAAACCCATGATTTTAGTATACCTATCAGCAAACGAAAAACAGAAATACGAGGAGAAATCCCTGCAGACTTTGACAGAAAATAACAAATATATTGAAACGGTAAAATATTGAAACGTGGAAACATTAATTCTTCCACCTTTCCACCTTTCCATCTTTCAATAAATTCTTTTAATTATTAGTTGAAAATATGTTACTAAACAAACAATACAGATATATAGGCCTAGACTTTGAAACGACAGGACTCGATGTTACCAAGGATGAACCCAATCAAGACACCGAGCCACATGGAAGACCTCCTTGCACTGAACGGGCGCCACGCATCCGCTGCGGGTGGC
>CAYRIQ010000012.1:7956-19927 GCA_964424505.1 uncultured Candidatus Peribacteria bacterium
ATCATTGATCAAACCAGACAAAAAAACAGATGAACTTAAACACATTGTAGGATTCATCACCTGACTTTCAATCGCAGAATTGGAAACAGCACCAACAAGAGACACTATATTGTTAGAAATTGGACAATTTTTTGGAGAAGATACAATTATTATCTGACACAATATCATGTTTGATCTCGATTTTTTACAAAAATATTTTCCAACACTTCATTATCATACCCATATAGACACCTTTCAATTAGCACAAACTATAGTACATTATGCACCAAGTTATGCATTAGAAGTATTGATAGAAAATCTCAAATCAGAAAGTACATTCAATAGTATTTTTAGTCAAGAAAATCACGGTGAAGAAAAATCACACAATGCATTTTTTGATACAAAAAACAGCATAAAATTATTTCTTTATGCTATACAATATATATATGAATTGATACAAAAATATCCAAATCTTGTAAATATTATTAGACAAACAACAGGTATATGGAGCGAAATATTAGAACTTTCTAGCTATCAAAATATACCAAACACACACATCAGTTTTCCTGCATTGGAAAGAATCACACCTAGCCACACCAGTCTACCAAAAACTGGAGAAGAAATTGATACCAAAAATTTAGAAAATCAAAAGAAATATTACATCGGAAACATTGCTATCAAAAAAATACTTACAGATATTGCAACCAATAAAAATGTTATAGTAGTATTTCAAAATATCCAAAAACTTGACATAGCAAAATCCATACTCAATGATATGTGAGTAAAAAATATTGGATTCACAAAAGAAGAACAAACCATCAATCCCGAAACATTTCAAAAATTTTTGAATAAAGGAATATTTAGTCAGGAAGAATGTTTTTTTGTTATCAAATATCTCTCTCATCTCAAAAAATGACTTGGTGTGCTCAATCTCAACAATCCACATGACCATAAAATATATTATTATATCAAAGATACAAGAAATCAGATAAAATACCCTATTGTACTGACCACACATCACGGATTATTTACATACATGCAAAACGAAAATAATGTATATCAAGACTATGATATTTGTTTTTTTGATACAGAACAACGGTATAAAAGCTACAATTTTTTTCTTTCTAGTCCGTGTGATCTTTATTACACATTAAACAGTATAGAATCTTTTTTGTATCAAGAAGAAGTAGAAAATCAGATCAAAAAAATCACAAAACAAAACGAAGAAAACACACTAGAGCAGTTTGTAAATACATTTCAAATATTTATAGGCGTGGTATTCAACGAAAGCAAAAAATTATTTATCAAAAATGAAGCTACTATGGTTTCACACGATCCTATCCGAGAGCATAGTGATTTTTACCAGACCAATTTATTACGAAAACAATTACTTAACAAAAAAGATTTACTTAAACATGTTCTTTCACAAGAAAATTATATCACATTGGAAACACATATAAAACATATCCAAAAAGTATTTGATACTGTACTCAATATTTTTAAAAAAACGTATGGTAATGGAGACTATTATTTTACTTATGGAGAAGCACAAAAATTTACTGATTGGAAAGAATTTATAGAGATATTCAAAAATAAAGTTATCTTTTTTTCCAATACCAATAAACAGCTCACACGATTAAGTACGACAGAAATAAATACCACCACAACAACAAAAAATATAATATCTATACCAAGAATCGAAGATATTATTACACATCTCAAACAAAAACAACAAAATGAATCTACGTACAGTTGTTTTATTTTTTCTCCAAAAAAAGAAGAATCCAAAAAAATATTTGAAGATATATGCAAAAACAATATACATAATCAAACAGAAATTCTTGTAGAAAATATTACAGGAGGTATCGGAAAAAATATATTCAAAGCAAAACAAAATAAAAACAAAATAATCATCTGAGGATACAATTTTATTTTGTTTCTCTATGCCAACAAAATTTCACTTGATGAAATTATCCTTTTCAACATAAAATGACCTAGTGAACAATATATTATGGATGATATACAATGGTACAACAACAATAATCAAGTAGAATAATTTTATATAGTATATATATTGATGAATACCAAAACAATAGTCAAATTCATCATAGCTACGACAGTATTTTATCTCTTTTTAGCGGGTAATATTTTTCATATAGGAGATTTATTATCACCAAAAAACAAAGATTATGTAGACAATAATATAGCACAAGAAGAATGAACTTTAGAAGAAATATATTTTGAAAACAGTACATACAAAGCCACAACAGGACATTTTTCAGCCAATGAAACAACAGACATAGCAGATATATGTGACAGTACAAATATATGTGATAAAATACAATTCAACGGACAATTTACCGACACAGAAAAATATAGTTATATTAAAATAATCAATAAAATAACAAATTTTATCGATGAAAATAGCAATGAAGAGACACCAATAAATGAAGTAATAGACATTATTGAAATCAGCAAAGAACATGGAAATAGAAGGGGCTATGCAACACGAAACACCATTATATTCAATATTTGATCAGTCCAATCTAAAAAAGAATTCATAGAGCTCTCGACACACGAAATAGGACATATTACAGACTTAGGATATATTCAGTGATCAGCATCCAAAAAGGATAAAAATTTTACAGAATATGGTCATGATGTGTTTGCTATCAACGATCTCTCTTTATTATTTTATAAATTATCACGAAACAACGAAACAATAAGAAAATCAACAACCAAAAAAAAAGATTTTTGTAGCTGATATGGGATGAGTGATCCATTTGAAGACTTTGCAGAATGTTTCAATTTATATACAAATCATAACAGTTTTTTTAGACAAATAGCCAAAACCAATCCTATTCTCAAAAAAAAATATAATCATATTGCCAATATATTTGAAGGAGAGTATATTAGTTCAAATAGCCAAGACCTCAAACTCATCAAAACAAATTCCACACGAAGACCACGAGATACGACAAAATTAAGTATAAATTAATACTATACAATTACATTTTAATTATTAGTCATATTACGTATGCCCATTATTATAGCAGGAATCATTTTAACTGTTTTTGGCATACTTGCTATTTATAGTGTAAGTATCCATGAATCTTTTACGCTAACAATTTCCATGATAGCAAGTGGAAAAATACATGGAGATCCATCAAATTATTTCTATTTTTTTAGACAATTAAGAAATATGGGTATTGCATTGATTATGTGATGAATAACATATGCTATCCCCATAAAGTTTTTTCAAAAAAACAAAAATATTACCATCATAGCTATAGTACTTATGATTTTACAAATAGCAGTATTTATTCCCGGTATCGGAGTAGTACTCAATGGAGCAAGAGGATGGATCAATATACCTTTGCTTCCCAGTATCCAGCCAGCTGAATTTTTTAAATTATGATATGTGCTTTTCTTATGATGATGGCTAATAAGAAAATACAATAAAGTAAATACCAAAGAATTTTTTGTTTCATTTATCATACTCAATGCAATATTATTTTTTGTGTTTTTATTGATTCCTGATTTAGGGACAGTAATGATTTTAGCAATTGTATGATGTATTATGTGCCGATATGCAGGGGCAAAAATCAAATACATTATACGGATGATATTATGATGACTGGCAACAGGAGTGATAATAGGAAGTATTGCAGGAATGGTCAGTGAAAGATTTGTATATATCCAAAAAAGGTTTACTTATTTTATAAGTTCAAGTGTAGATCCACAAGCAAGACAAATAGGATGGCAAAATCAGCAAGCATTATTGGCGATAGGTGGTGGATGATTGATTGGGAAGTGATATGGAAAATGATTACAAAAATTTGGGTTCATCCCAGAAGCACAAAGTGACTTCGTTTTTGCAGCATTTTCAGAAGAGATATGATTTGTAGGAAATAGTATTTTATTGTGATTGTATATATATATTGCATATTATTTTTTGACACGTCTGCGTGATATAAAAGACGATCACAAAAAAATGATAGGAATAGGGATCCTTTCTTTGATTTTAATCCAAGCATTTGTAAATATTTGAGTTAATATAAAAATATTACCAAACACTTGACTGACATTACCTTTCGTTAGTTATTGAGGGACAGCACTTATGGTAAATTTTATAGAAATCATTCTCCTGTATAAAATTCTCAAAAACAAATAAAACAAATATTTAGTTCTATACAAATACCATGCATATAGAAATAGACAAAAACAATTTACTGACCATTTTCAATGAAAACATTCCAAAAACCAAACAATATACCTATCACGTTTGAGGTTATCATTTTTCTGATTTTGATAAATGAATGATTACAATCCACAAAAAAGAAATAAGAATAATCAATCTCAAAAATTTAGGAGATAATATGAGCATAATTTATATTAAAAAAAATAGCTATTCAAATAAAATATTAGATCATGAAGCAGTAATACATGCTTTTTGTCTCTTTGAGAGCTTTGATGAAAACACCGGACAAAAATATTATTTCATCCCAAAATTCCAAGAGAAAAACCTAGGAAATACAAATATTATTTTAGAAAAACTCAATATCCCAATTACCATCCAAAAAACAATTAAGGGATTTTGTATACATAATACTCCATCAACTAAACTCCAAAAAAAATATTTTTCGTTCCTTTTTGGACTAAGCCTTCTTTACGGAAAACTTACTATAAAAAACAATGAACTGATAGCTATAAAAATACATATTCCACTCTTTGGACAATTTTTAAAATACGAAGAAATATTTAATAATATGCAAAAAGACCTAGCTCAAGAAGGGATATTTGTCTCTACAAGTCTCCAAAAAAACAATGATTGAGCTATATACCAAATTTCATGTAACGACTATGAAATACTAGAAGCATTTGCTGATTACTACAAAGCTATTGAAAATATCAACAAAATCCCTAAACACGAATTTGCTTTAGAAATCAAGAAGCAACTGATAGAATTTATCACCACAAATCCAGAAATTCCTACAGAAGGAAAATCTAAGACAATAAAGCAATTACAAGAAGGAACAATAAAACTATTAACAAAATAATAGTTGTATGGGGCGTTGGTGTAATGGTAACATAGCGGTCTTCGGAACCGTTGTCAGGGGTTCGATCCCCTTACGCCCTGGGTTAAATAAATTAGTATAAAAAATAGTGCCAAAAGTGGCATAAATAAGCGGAATACTTGGTGTTTGTATCCCGCTTTTTGTATTGTAGTAAATCTCGTTGTTAAATAACACACCAATTAGTAGGCGTTTCAATTCTAAGCTCTCTATGTTTCGTATCGAAATAGGATTTTCAAGAATTGCTTTGGTCTCTTCGATAAGTCTTTCAATATCTATGTCTGTGTATGTTTCTCCTTTTGAAAGTTTGTTATTTATTGTTTCTTCTTCATTTAGAAATCCAATCATCTGATTCTCATATAAATAGACTAATTTTTCGTTGTTTGTAGCTAACATTCTTTCTTGAAGAAGCTCTATCTTCTTTCTAAGTTCTTTTAGTGTCTCATTAACAGATTTGTTAAGCTCTTTCTTTATCATATCTTTTTCTTCCCAGAATTTTTTCAGCGATCTTTCAAATAGTTTGAGAGTGCCTGAATCTATCGACATATGTTTCAGGTGTTCTATGAAGGCAGAATGTATTTCTTTGTTTCAAATTGATTTACCATACCTCTCACACTTTTTTTGTCTGCAAAGGTAATAGAAGTAATGATTCCCATTTTTACTTTTGGATGGAGCTCCAGTCATGGTATGCCCACAGCATTCGCAACGTAAAGCTCATCTTAATGGTAGTTGTAGTGATATTTCAGATTCTTCATATGATTTGTATAATTGTTTGGGCGTTATCCTTTCTGTGATTTTTTCTAGAGTACTTAATGAGATAATCGGTTCATGTTGTGCTTTTACCATTTTGACGTCCCAAGCTTCAAAATCTATATATCAAGCATAGAATAACAGAGATTCCTTGAAGAGGATTTGCTCAACGAAAGAATTGTTTATTGCATTTCATTTTCTAGAAACCAATCCTTTTTCATTTAGGAAATCTTTGAGTTTAGCTTTGTTTAAAATGATTCCATCTCCAAGTAATTCAAGTCCTTCTTTTAATATTTTTGCATCTTCTTTTGTTGTTACTAATATCCTTCATCCATAGAGGATCTTTTCTTTTTTTTCTTCGGCCTGCTACTACATCTAGATTTTCAGTCTCTAATTTATCGTAGAGTCTGATGATGTCTTTTGGATCGTTTTGACCATCACCATCTAGAGTCACTATGATATCTCCACTTGCAGTCCTTAGTCATGCATCTAGTCCTATAGATTGTCAGTAGTTTTTCTGTAAATCAATGGCTATGATATTGCTGTATTTACTTTTAGCTTCCAAAATTTCTTCTCGAGTATTGTCTTTGCTTCCATCATTTACCAAAATTATTTCATTCTCCCAGTTCTTAAAATCCTGGCTTAATGATTGTGATATCTCATCGCAGAGAGAGTATGTTGCCTTCTTCATTATAGAAAGGAACGATTACAGAAATTTTTTTTGTTTCTTTGCTCATACAATTAGTCTATATGATAAAATGATTTATACCAGTCTACGAAAACTTTTAATCAGTCTTCTAATTTTGTTTTTGGACTCCATCAAAGCTTCTCTTTTGTGTCAGATATATCAGCTCGAATTTTATTTACATCACCTGCTTGCATAGGGAGGTATTCTTTGATAAAGACTTTGCCAGTGAGTTTTTCTAGGGTTTCTACCAATGTATTTACTGTTGTCGGAGTATCATTTCATAGATTGAAAATACTATAATTTTCTGGATTGGTATATTCAAGAGCTTTGAGGATTCCATCTACTATATCGTCTATATAAGTGAAGTCTCTTTCCAAAATTCATCATCAATATATCGATATATTTTGATTGTTGTATAACTTATCTAGGAATCCAAAATATGCCATATCTGGCCTTCCTCGTGGTCCATAAACAGTAAAGAATCTAAGTCATACAGTTGATATCCCAAAAAGATGACTGTAACTATGTGCTATGAGTTCATTTGCTTTCTTGGTAGCGGCATATAGTGAAATCGGAGTATCTACGTTATCTATCGTAGAAGAAGGTTGTTTTTCGTTGTTTCCATATACACTAGAACTAGATGCATAAACTACCTTATTTACCTTGTATATTTTTGCCAATTCCATGATATTTGCAAATCATACAATGTTTGATTGTATGTATACATCAGGATTTTCTATACTATATCTTACTCCAGCTTGTGCTCATAGATTGCAGATTTTATCTATTTTATGATTTAAAAAAATTCTTTCTAAATCAGATTTATTTGCTAGATCTCATTGTACAAAAACAAAATTGGGATATATTTCCAATATTTCTCTTCTACCTTTTTTTAAATTGATATCATAATAATCATTTTCATTATCAAATCATATTACCATTTCTCCTTTTTCCAAAAGATATTTGGATACATGAAATCAGATAAATCCACTAGATCCTGTAACTAGATAATTCATAGCAATATTTTATTAAATAAATTATTTTTCTTATAGCTATTTTAATTGGTAAGGCAATTGAAATAAATTCTGTTTCATGGTCTTATTCTACGATTTATTCAAGACAATAACTCCATATTATTTCATTCTCAGAGGAATACAAAGCTATAGTATCGATAAATATATCTAATTCTTTCATCTCTTCTAAAATCATATTTTGAGCTAGTGTTCATTTTTCTATACGAGTATAGTTCGATATGTTCATATGATCAGCTATATGCTCAATGTATTCTTTAGATTTTTGCTCTGCAGGCAAGCATTTCTCTATGTTTTCTACATATTCTTTACTTTGATTTATTCATATTTTATCGAGAACATTATTTATATTGCCTGCCAAATTCATCATAGATTTATCTTTGAATAATAGAGCATTCCAACAACATCATTGAGGATATTTTTTTATCATTTCAGGGTCTTGCCACACTCGTTCATGAACCTTATTTGTAACCTCTATTGGCTGTATCAGGAATTTACGAATATCTTTTGTTGCACACTGAATTTTGTGTTTTAGATTTGATATGTCTTTATCTCAAACCTTAATCTTGGCCAAGGTGATATGTACGCTTCCAGTGGGTTTCGAATTAGTATATCTAAAATCATTAGTATAAAAGAATTCTCTAAGTTTATTTAGTTTTTCTCTAGACTCCTTATTGGGTAATGCAATTATAGTATAAATATCACTCATATATATTTTTTATTAAAAGTAAATAGCTATTGACATTACGCTACATAATATATATAAACATATAGATATCAAGAGATATCTAGAAGATAAAAATGATCATTAACAACTAAAAAAACATAAAATGAAAACACAATTAAAGAAAAAAGTATTATTCCTTTGTTTAGATATGGATGCTTCCGATATTTTGGGTGATATACATACTGGTGCTGGACATCTCTATGTTAGTGAATCGCTATCAGTATTGAAAGAGCATAATGTCGAAACATTAGTTATTACGCGTCACAACTGTCCTACAAAACCAGAAAAAGAAGTTTTTGGTTCTGTTACCATAAGAAGAATCCAGATAGGTTTTATAGATAAGCAACCTAAGGAATTTTTGTGGGAACGGCAACAAGAATCGATTACCAAAGTTTTTGATGTATTGAAAGAACTGGACTTTAAACCAACAGTTATCCATGCTTTTTATTGGTATTCTGGTGTGGCTGCCTTATCTGTAAAAGATAAATATCCTAAAGCAAAAATTCTTTATTCGATTATTTCTTTAGGAAAAATTAAACACAAATGGCAAGGCTATTTATCTACTCATGATGAATCAAGAGAATATTGGGAAAAGAAAATATTCGATGAATCTCAGCTCATTCTCTCTGTTTCAGAACAAGAAAATGAGAATACTCAATCTCTGTACGGAATAAATCCAGAACAGGTTTTTACAATAGGCAGAGGGATAGATACAAATCTATTTAAACCATCATACAATTCTTTTGGACAAAAGGCATTCATTTTTGTTGGAAGATTGGTCAAATCGAAGGGATATGTATGGCTACTAAAGCTTTACGAACAACTCTTAAATGATGGAGATCCTAATCTTCCGCCATTATGGATTTTTGGTGGAGAAAAAAAAGAAGTACAACTGGCCCAACAAGAAAGTCTACAGACTGATGTTTTAAGGGAAGCCTACAATCAAGGTAAAATATGTTGGTGGGGGAAGATTCCAAGAATACAACTCCCATCTTTTTATACTAAAAGCATACTAACTTTTTTGCCTTCCTATTATGAGCCAGGGGCTAGAATTATATTGGAATCTATGGCATGCGGAGTTCCAGTAATTATGACTCCTACTGGATATTCAAATGAACTTGTTCAAGACGGTATAAATGGTTACGTAGCTCCTTTTGACGATATAGATGCTTGGAAGAGTCGTATAAATTCATATTTATCTGATTTCGAAACTCGTGTTATTATGTCAAAGAAAGCTTATGAATCTTTTTCAATCCGTTTTACAATGTCTAAGTTCAAAGAAAGACATTGGTCTGTATATGAAAAACTTATTTTTGAGTAATATTACAATTATGATGGGAGATTTTAGTTCTTTATAGTCAAATACTAAAATCTCCCTTAAACATCTAAAACTAAAAAATCATGAATATCTATTTATTGACTGATGGAATGTGTGAAAATCCATTAGATAAAACATCACTTTTGATGTCGTCACACCCCAACTTGGACATTCTGACATCCTATGGAAAAATGGGATTCTATGAGCCAGTTATAAGGGATTATATACATAATCCAGAAACATTCATAATCTTCCCTTTTTTCTTTGGTTTACATCCTATGAATAACCCAGGAAGGGCTGGTTTAGAATTATTTGAACTTGGAAATGATATTTCTAATTTACAAAGTTTTTGTATTATACGAGTGGTACATAAAGAATATAATATTTTCAAAGTACTTAACAATGATTCTATCGATTCTACTTGGACCAAGGCGCCTAAGCTTGTAAATACACAAGAAATACAACAATTAATTGATGATGTGGAATCCTTTTTAAAAACGGTTAAAATTATTAAAAGCCCACGTCGAGATAATGTTTGGTCTATAGGTGCAATAAGTAAAGCTGATTTGGAGGACGCAATAAATCTCATCCAATTTAAGTTAAATTCACTTGATTATAATGTATATGCAATGCTTATGAATGATTTTAAATACATTCCATATCATCCTCAATCAATGAAATCAATGACTTTTTTGGGATGGGGCTTCAGTACTTTAATAGAGGCCTTTCGATTCGCCGGCATAAACATTCATCAAAGTTTCTCAGATATAAAAAATCATTTATTTGATTATGAGAAAAAACATAAAGACTTTGATGAAAATATTTTACCATACTTAATAGCTTCCAAGGAATCAGACGAAACTTGTATTTTGTTCTTCAAAGAGCCATCTAGGGCAGCTCGTGAGTATACAACACCTGATTTGAAAATCCAATCGATTGGATTTATAGATGAGATTGTTGGCAAGTTACTCAATGCTTTTGTAGGAGATTCAGTTAATATTATTGTTTTATCTGATCACCAATCAAATATTGGAAGTAAGCGTACTTATCCAGGTCAAACTATGTATTATTATGGTAATTTGGCCAGAGAGCACAGTAAGAAGGCGTTATTTAATGAAATATGCGCTACTAATGAAGTTCTTGAACAACAAGATCTTATCAAAAAAATAAACGAATACATAAACTAATCTATATGAAAAATAACAATTGTGATGTTGGTATATTTATAGCTTCTTGCGATAGATATTCAGACCTATGGTATCCATTTTTTTGTTTCTGGAATAAGTATTGGCCAGATTGTAATTTGCCAATATATCTTATGTCAAATAAGAAACGCTTTGATGGAGTAGCACAACTTTTTGTTTCTGAAAAGAATTGGTCTGATGAGATGCTGTCAGTATTAGATCAATTCCCTCATGAATATATTCTATATATTCAGGATGATTACTTCTTGAATAAAAAAGTTAATAATGAAAGAATAAAACAGATACTTAAATTGGTAGAGGAGAATCAACCTGCATATTTCCGATTATTCCCGCATTGTGGGCCTCCCAAAGAAGAACTTTTAGAGGGATATAAAGATGTTCAGTTTATTTCCAAAGGAACGTCTTTTATTACTTCACTACAAGCAGCCATTTGGCATAAAGAATCATTAAAGCAGATTCTATTGTCTGGCGAAAATATTTGGGATTTTGAACTAAATTCTCCATCAAGAACAAAGAAAATTGATCGTAATTTCTTATCTGTTGTTTGGCAAAATCACTTGCCGAGAAAAGAACGAGATTATCCAATCAATTATTTTTGTACTGCAATCCGTAAAGGTAAGTGGAGAAAAGATGCAATTGCATTCTGTTTGGAAGAGGGTGTTCATATTGATTTGTCCTCAAGACCAATAGAAAATCGCTGGGATGAGTTTAAAAAGGAGTATATTTATAATAATATCTCTCCTAAATATCAGCCATTCGTTATGAAACATATTTTATAACTAAAAGAAGGAGGGTTTTTTACCCTCCTTTTTTCTTTTGAAAAAAAACAAACCATTAGAAGTAAAAAACTTCTTGAAATATGTAAATCATTATAAATTGGAAAATATCTATGAAAATATATGGTCGATGGTAAGTCTTGGACTTTCCCCAAATGATGAAAAGAAAAATAACAATCAAATCATGAGGCACTTGAGCCAGTGATTAGGTATTCCATCAGCATTTTATTAAATAACTTTGTTTTTGTTTATGTACATTTAGGCAAATAAGTAAACATATGTTTATATACGGCATTGAATCGATATTGTTGGAGTTGTGTTTATTTGTATTTATAAGGCAATTTGCCTTGTGAAAATTTGACAAAATTATTCTGTTGCAGAATCAAGGTTACACTTTTATAAGTGAACATAGACGATATTTT
>CAYRIQ010000013.1:0-8901 GCA_964424505.1 uncultured Candidatus Peribacteria bacterium
ATAACAAATGAAAGGAGTTTGTATTACAAACTCCTTTTTTTATAAAACATTTTTTTAATAAAAAAAACTACCTGATCATAACCAGGTAGCCGTCACTTTCGGGGACGGCCTGCCTATTATCTATTAGGCTTACAGAATAAGTACTCCTCTACTTATTGTGTATGCCAAATAAATTTTAATGCCGTCTCCAAAGGTTTGAGATGCGAGCTTTTTACTTGGGTAAGCTACTAAGCTAGCGAACAAATCTTTAGAATACTAAGAGATTTGTAATCATAAGTATTAGTTCCCATATGGCTTAACTCATTTTTGTTATACAATATTTTTTGTTTACGACAAGAATTTATCCTTATATACCAAGAAAACAAAGAGATTATACAATTATCATATAGCTTTTCGTTAGCACATGATGCAACAATAAGCAATATTTATATTGTCATATTTCAGTAATTAATATATAATTATACTATCAAAAAAGGTCAAGATACTAGTCCTGACCTTTAATCATCTTTCGTTTCCTCATGAAAACGTTCCCTCTTTGTTAAAGAGGGTGAGGGTGATTCAATATCTTATTGCACAGTGGTTTCTGTATCAGTCCCTTCTGTAGGGATGTTTTCTGGAGTAGTTGCAGGCATAGTACCAAAATCTACTATTGGAGCATTCTCTGCTCATTCTTTTGCTGCAAATTGTTCAGCTTTTTCAAAACCAAACAAAGATGCTACTATATTTGCAGGAAATCTACGAATATAAATATTTAATGTATTTACTGTATCATTAAACTTTTTTCTTTCTACAGTAATTCTATTTTCTGTTCCTTCAAGTTGTGTCATAAGATCACGAAAAGCTTGAATAGATTGAAGTGTAGGATAACTTTCTACAACTGCCAATAACTTAGACAATGAAGATGACACTTCCCCTTGTACTTTTTGAAATTTTGCAAGAGATACTGCATCGTTGATATCAACAGTAATCTTGGTAGCGTTTGCCCTAGCATTAACTACTCCAATCAATACACCACTTTCTTGTGCAGCAGCACCTTTTACAGTATTCACTAAATTGGGAATAATATCTAATCTTCTCTGGTATACATTTTCTACTTGCGACCACGCAGTTTTTACAGATTCATCAAGCTGTACTATCGTATTGTATTTGCCGACTATAAAGACTCAAGCAATAACTACGACAGCCAAGACAATAAATAATGTTTTTTTCATGGAAAATAAATTATAAAGTAAAATTGTTTATTTTTGTACATACCTCAGAAAGGTAATGGTGTACATCATTGATAAGCATAGAAATTTTAGCATCTTCTATCTTATTGTCTATAAGATAATAAAACATCTGACTATTACAAGACAAAGCAATATCAAAAAATGATAGCAATTCTTTAGTATCTTTTGGAATAATAATGCTAGGATGCTTTAAATAAAGCACTCATTCCCATAAAATTTGCATACCAGAGACAAGACGTTTCAAAAATTCTTTACCAGAACGACAAGAAAGATAATCCTCCCTAAGTTGAATACGTTTATTGCGAATTTCAAGTTCAATCGCAGATCTAAGATCAGAAATAGTAAATTGAAGGAGCGACAATACATCATTACCAGAAAAAAGTGTTGAATGGTTTTTTATATGCAAGAGTTTTAGACAGAAGACGTCACTACCCTCATGTATGTCATCTTGTGTCAACAATATAAAATGTTCATTAACAAAAAGTTTCCTTAAAGAATCTAGGAAAACAAAATCAATCTCTTTGACAATAAGTACAGGAATAGTTTCATTACTTTTTTCATATAGATAAAGAGATATCAATCAATCTTTATATATATCGACAATACGTTGAAGTTTTTTTGTAGTCATATAATAAATATGATTAAAAAAATAAAGCAAAAATTACCAAGAGCCAGAAGATCCTCCACCACCAAAACTTCCACCTCAAAAGCCACCAAAACCTGAACTACCTCATCACAATGAACCACCTCAAAGTCAACCAAATCGAATACCAGGTCAACGAGATCCCATATTACCAAACAATGCAAAAAGAATACCCAATAATAAAGCAATATATGAAAGGAATAATGAGACAACAAAACTAGCCAAAAACCAAGTAAACAACAAAGATAGAACTCATCAAACAACGAAATATATCCATCGTCCATATTTTTTCATCTTTCTTTTTTTGCCCACAGAAGGTACAGTAACCCAACGACCAAAAGCTGATATTATGAAAAAACATAGTAATATAAATCCTAAATTATCTTTATTAGAAGAACTATTGCTTGTTGTAACTTGTGAATATTTGTGTACTATTGTAGGATCTTTTTGGATATATCCAAGCACATCATTTAGCATTTCAGCAACACCTTGATAATAATTTTCTTCTCTAAAATTTGGCGGAAAACGAGCTTCACCTATGCCTTTTGTAGCAAGATCAGGCAATGTCCCCTCCAAGCCATATCCTACCTGAATAGACCACTTTCTATCATCAACAGCAATCAAAAGCAACAAACCATTATCCTGACCTTTCTTTCCAATTCATCGCTTATTTCACACATCAACTGCTGCGAGATTGATATCATCATCAACCGTAGGGACAACTAAGATAGCTATTTCTATACTCGTAGTTTTTTGTATTTCTTCTATTTTTGCAGTTAAATCAGCTTTTTGTGTTTCAGAAAATACTCCGACTTTGTCAGTTACATATCCCTCATAGTTTGGGATAGTAAATCCACAAACTATTCAAAACAAAGATACAAATAGGAGACTCTTTAAAATAGACCTTAACATATTAAGATACACTATATAAAATCTTATTTTATATATCAATCCATAATAAGTGTTGATATAATTTCTTGAGTTATTGAAGACAATTTAAGTAATTCAAAATCTTTTATATATTTTGCCTCTTCTATTTCACCCGAATGCGATAGTATTCATGATAATAGTTGAGCAAAATATGTTTTTACTTCAACTTGTTTTCAAGAAAAAGGTGTTATTCAATTAAATGTTTTATAAGGAACTATGGTGCTTTCATTAAGTTTAGCTCAATGTAGTTCTTCTCAAATTTCTCTAAATAAAGCATCTATTTCATATTCTCAATCATTAGTTTTTCATCATGGCAATATCCATGTATCTTTTTTTCTAGTCAGTAAAATTCACAAATCTGAATCTATAATTATCGCATCAACAACAGTCTTCATAATTATCTGGTATACAATAAAAATATATAAATGTTAATGTGTTCCATTTTATCTACTCTTCAACTCACTAAATTTCATAATTTCTTTTTCAAAATATAATTCTGATTCTCCAACAGGGCCATTTCTATTTTTTCTCAAACAAATATCTGTCAATCATTTTTTATCTGTATCGGGATCATAATAATCTTCTCTATGAAGCATAACCACAGAATCAGCATCTTGTTCTATAGCTCCAGATTCTCTCAAATCAGAAAGCTGTGGTTTTTTATCAACTCTTTTTTCGACTTCACGAGAAAGCTGTGATAGTGCCATAATAGGTATTTCAAGTTCTCTAGCAAGTTCTTTAAGCCCTCTAGAGATTTCAGAAATTTCTTGAACTCTATTGCCAGAATACCCAGAATTACTTCCACTCATTAGCTGAAGATAATCAATAATAACCATATCAAGGGCATTTTTTTCTATCTTGAGTCTTCTAATTTTTGATTTCAATTCAGGAATAGTAGTTGATCATTTATCATCAATAAAAATATTTGTCTCAGACAATACTTCCATAGCATCTCCCATCATAGTAAAATCTTCTGTATCTAGTTGTCATTTAGATATTTTCCACATAGGGATACCAGAAACCATAGACAAAACTCTATCTGCAATTTGTTCTGAGCTCATTTCCAAAGAAAAAAAAGCAATACTTTTTTTTTGATCAACAGCCATATTTTTAAGTAAATTTAGCGCAAATGCGGTCTTACCCATACTTGGACGAGCAGCCAAAATGACAAGTTCAGCAGGCTTAAAACCACCAAGCATATCATCAAGTCCATAATACCCAGAAAAGACTTTTTTTTCATGCATTTTTTCTGGATGATCTACAATATCCATATACTCCTCCACTCTTTTATTTAATATTTCTCAAATAGAATGTATTTTTTCAGATACATTGTTTTGTGTCAGATCAAATACTCTTTTTTCAATATCTTGAAGCACTTGTAAAGTGTCTTTTTGCTCATAAACATCTCCAATGATTTTTTGTGATGTTTTGAGTATATTTCTTAAAATAGATTTTTCTTTGACAATTTTAATGTACTCAGGACATGAGGAAGTACTTAATAAAAAACTAGAAAGTTCATAAAGATAGTCAGTTCAACCTATAGCATCCAAAACAGTATCTTTTGATAGTTGATCAGCTAATGTTACTACATCAATAGTTTTACGAGCAGTCCAAAGTTTTTTGATACTTTGATAAATAGTAAAGTGTTCTCTTTGATAAAAGTCTTCAGGTATAAGTCAGATACCATCATAATAATACATCAATTCATTATCCATCAAAACCCCACCAAGAGCACCTTTTTCTGCATCAATATTATGTGGAGGCAATTTAATATCTTCTAAACTCACCATACTAAAATATATTAAAAGATTAAAAGACTTCAAAAATGAAAATATCATGTATCCCAACCAACTAAGGTACAAGTTTTTTTTAATGTTTTAATTTTGTAATTTTTTAATCGTTCAATACAAGAGAAAATGTAAAAATATAGGTAAGAACCATATTTTTAACAATATTTGAACATTGTTTTAACAATACAATACAGGTCTGAATTTTAAAAAACTCACACAAATAGCAAAAAAAACAGTAATAATGATTTCATCCTTCCTCAATTTTATTCAACAGCCAATTCTTTTAATCGTTTTTTTGCTTTTTCATTGGATGGCTCATATTCCAAAACTCTAAAATAATATTTTTTTGCATTATCAATATCTCATTCTTCTGTATAAAGATCAGCAAGCGTAAGCATATAAGCTGAATTTGTAGGTCTAAGCTTTATTACTTTTTCCATTTCCATAATAGCATCATGCTTTCTATCTGTATTGTACAACAGCTCCACCATACTTATATAATATTTGGGATTGGATGGATTGATAGTAATTGCCTTTTGAATAAGTAACTCAGCTACATCAAAATCACTAGAGGTAAGATAAATTTCTCAAATTTGCCAAATAGCTTTATGATCTTTTGGATCCATCTCAACAATTTTTTTGAGAATAGGTAATGCTTTTTTATAATTACCCATTGTAAAATACAAATCTGCTAATAATTTATTAAGATCTTTATCTTCAGAATCAATAGCCAATCATTCAATAATTTTTTTTTCATATTCTTCAAATCTTCATTCTTTTCTAAAGCCTAAAGCATCATAAATAATTTTTTCAAGCATTTTTTTTCTTTTTATAAGCATTACTCTATCTTCTTCTACATGAGGGACAGGAGTATGCTGTATAATAACATCATCGTCATCAACATTTGTATGTGAAGATAAAATTTTTGGTTTAGACTTACGCACATATGAAAATAGTAAAGGGAACTTGGTAGTATATAGATACATGAATTCTTTTTTACACTTTACCAATGCATCAAAAGAATCTATTTTCCCCAGTAAATGAGAGAGCTTTCTCAAAATTTTTTTTGAAAAAAAGAAAGAAACAATTCCAATAGGCAAAGAAATAATAATTACCGTAAGAAACATCCACACTATTACTGATATTTTCAACATGAGATATATAATATATGATAAATAGTATTAAATGAGGAATAACTGATTATGGTGAGACAACATCGTCTTTATTTGTCGGAGTATTATGTTTGTGAGAAGATGGTAATTTTATTTTTTCTATAGTAGTATATGGTATTCTAACCGTAATTCCCTCCTTAGTTCTTACAGTCACATCACCATTCATAATATTAAATGAAAACACGGTGCCACAAACTTCGCATCAAGTATTTTCAATATATGATCATTTTGGCGGAAATTTTTTACTCTCTGTTATATATGTTTCCAACTCATAAATTAATGAACATTTCAATTTTCCACATCTTCATTTTAATCTTTCTATATCCCTTCCTTCTAAATTTTGTAACACAATATTTTCTATCTCTACACTTGGCAAAGGTCTAGAACTTTTACAACACAAATGAATACCATTACATCAGATAATACAATCAGTTCCAGGGGACATTTTAATCATATCTCTAGCTCCTATTTGGAACAAAAAAATATTTTTACCAAGTTCTTGTCTAAATTCCTTAACAAAATCAGTAAACACATATCTCCCCTCAGAATAAAAATAAAAATAAAGTTGATCACCAAAAACTTGATATCTAGCCGTCACAGGAATAGAATCAGGGAAATTTTTTTTAAATAATTTTTTGAATAATGGAAAAATATCTAAAGCTAATTTTTGTTGTTCATCAAAGAAATCTTTATCACTACCTTCAAGTACCTTTTGAAATATTCATTGTCTATCAGTAATTATTTCATGGCCAATATATGTTCAAACAGTTTGTTTACTTATTCAGGTTTGATCTACAGAAGAATATATGATTTTATCTCAAGATTTAAGTTTTAAAAAAATCTCATCCGCGACTCAAGTAACTAAGACATTTTTATTGGTATATCGATCCAATACATATGCATTTTTTGCCATATTTCAGTATAAAGTATAAAGTCATTTATGTCATTTTGTTTAAGCTTTAGATTTTAATTTTTTAGCCTTTGACGTAGCAAAGTTGGTAATCATAGACTCAAATTCTTCTTTAGTAAGATATTCTTTATCCAAAAGAACAACAGAAAGTTTTGTAATCAATTGTTTATGCGCAATAATAATTTTTTTCGACTGTTGGTAACACTCCGCAATATATTTTTTGATTTTTTCATCAATAATCTGTGCAGTTTTTTCGCTATATGTCTTAAACATTTTATAGTCATCAATATTTTTGTCTATATAAGAGACAGTCCCAAGATCCTTATCCATACCATATCTTACAAGCATATTGGTAATAATGTCAGTAGCTTTTTCAAAATCATTTGAAGCTCAAGTAGTGATATTATCTACACCAAAAAACACTTCTTCAGCCGCTCTTCCTCAAAGTAATGAAATAACTTCATCCAAAAATTTAGACTTTGAAGATAAATACATATCTTCATTTGGAGTAATCCAAGTAACACCAAGTGCATGCCCTCTACGGACAATAGATATTTTTTCAACAGGATCTGCATTTGGCAATAAATGAGACGTAATTGCATGCCCAAGCTCATGAAAAGCTATAATATTTTTTTCTTGTTCTTTCATTGAGCCAACCTTTTTTTCTGGACCCATAATCACTTTTTCTAAAGCATATTCAAAATCATTCTGACTCAAGACACTTCTATTTTCCTTAGCTTCTTTGAGTGCAGCTTCATTGACGATATTCTCGATATCAGCTCACACCAATCCACTAGTCCTCTTAGCCAACGAAGGAACATTTATCGTTGTATCCAACTTTTTTCCTTTGAGATAATATTCAAAAATCAAAAGTCTTTCTTCATACGTAGGCTCAGATACATAGACTTTTCTATCAAATCTTCCAGCTCTCATCAATGCAGGATCTAATATATCAGGTCTATTGGTCGCAGCCATAACAATAATATTGGTCGTATTGTCAAACCCATCCATTTCTGTCAAAATCTGATTTAATGTCTGTTCTTGTTCTTGATGTCATCATGTAGATCACACTCATCTTTTTTTCCCAATTGCATCTATTTCATCGATAAATATAATAGCTCTACCAGCAGCTTTTGCCTTACCAAAAAGCTCTCTTACTTTAGCCGCTCACATTCCAACCAACATTTCCATAAATTCAGATCATGAAACAGAAAAAAATGCTACATTAGATTCTCCAGCTACTGCCCTAGCCAACAATGTTTTTCAAGATCATGGCTGACCAAATAGCAATACTCACTTTGGATGTCTAGCACCTACTTTTTGATATTTTAAAGGATTTTTGAGATAGTCTACAATTTCTGAAAGTTCCATTTTTACTTCATCCATACCTGCTACATCAGAAAATTTAGTTTTCATAGTTTTGGAAGTATTAAGTTTACCAGCCTTGACACTAAAAGGAAATCAACCTCAACCTTTTGGCATAGCGAACTTAAATACTAACAAAAGAATTACAAAAAATATCAACATAGGTCATATATCTCATAAAAGTGTAGACAACCATGATTTTTCATTAAATTTTACTTCCAATATCACAGGACCAACGATAGATATTCATAAATCTTTAAGCGATGTACCTATAGGTTTTTTAGTTTCAAATATTTGTACATATTGTTGAACAAGACGTTTATTGATACTCATAAAAGAAAGCGAAGATCATGTCTCTAAATATTTATATCATTTAAGTAAAGTTTCATCTTCCAAAACTATTTTAGAAAAAGTTCATGAAGTATAATTTTTCAAAAAATCATTGAGTGAAATAGTTTTTGTTTCACGGACAACTTCTACAACATTGCTTTGTACATTTAGTGTTTTATATGTCTGGATAGCTCATGTAATCAAAAGAACAAACGCCAATATAAACCAAAATCATTTTTTCATACTACAAAAAAAATAGTAAATAAAATACTTCGTATCAAGTATAGTAAATATAAATCTAATTTCAATGTATAAACCCAAAAATAAAGAAACAGATTGAAAACGTCGAAAAATTGACTACATATATATGCAATATACAATTATCACATATTTTTCAACCATCATGGACATAAAAAACATACTCAAAACCACACCAAAATACATAAAAATATTAGCTGACCACAACATTACAACAGTGAAAGATTTTTTGCAATATTTTCCGAGGACATACGAAGATAGATCTACCATTAGA
>CAYRIQ010000013.1:8911-12386 GCA_964424505.1 uncultured Candidatus Peribacteria bacterium
TTTTAAAGAAATTATTTGTCATTCATGAAATCAAAACCAAACGAGTTTGTTTTTTATTTTACGAACGAACTCATTTTAAATGAAAAAGGGATGACAGCGACCAAAGGGAAAATAGTCAAAAAAAGCGTATTTATGAGATGATGAAAAAGAATTTATACTATAAATTTTGTAGATCCTATAGGCAATAAATGAGTCATAAGTATATTTAATTCTGGTTTTCTTGCGAGTAAAATCCACGAAGATAAGCGATATATAATCGTAGGAAAACCGAACATACATTACGGAAAGATAACTTTTTCACACCCTGATATAGTAGAAACAGAAGCACCTGAAGAAATAGTGACAAGTGAAAAGGAACTAGGGACAAGTAATAAACATACACCAAGTACCACCTCCCAAGTCGCTGAAGTTTATAATAGCTGAAGAATCTTTCCTATCTATCCAGAACTTATGGGAATCAAGCCAGGATGGTTTGCACAAAAAATGCGAACATTAATAGACAAAGTGGACACAATTTTTTCCGAGTACTTACCTGATGAATTCATACAAAAATTCTGACTTATGGGTGTCCAGGAAACAATCAAAGAAATGCATTATCCTACTAGTTTTGAAAAGCAAAAACAAGCAAATCTCAGAATATTTTTTGACAGATTGCTCAGAATCCAACTCTATGCACTCATAAATAGAAGTACCTATCAATTAAACAAAACAAATATGGAACATGAAATTATTGATCGAGATATTATCAAAGAAATTATAACTACACTGCCCTTTACATTAACCAATGCACAAAAAAAAGTCATCAAACACATCACAGAAAATATCCACGAGCCTAAACCAATGCTCAGATTACTTCAAGGAGACGTAGGAAGTGGAAAGACAGTTGTCGCTGCTATATCCGCATATTACACCTTTAGAAAATACCAAGGTCAGTCAGTTTTTTTAGCACCATTGGAAGTCTTAGCACATCAACATTATAAGACTTTAGCAAAATTACTATTACCATTGGGACTGAGAGTAGCATTACTTACCTGATCTATGAGTAAATGAGAAAAAGATAAAATAAAATTAGACTTAGCAGAAGGGAGAATACATACGATAATCTGAACACACGCAGTGATTCAAAAAGACATAAAATTCAAACAACTTCAATTTGTTGTCATCGATGAACAGCACAAGTTTTGAGTCAGACAAAGAGCTTTCTTCAAAAGATTTTGAGCTCCACATATCTTACAGATGAGTGCCACACCCATCCCAAGATCGATGGCATTAGCATTTTTTGGTGAATTTGATGTCAGTATCATTGATGAATTGCCGATAGGAAGAAAGCCAATAATCACCAAAGTTATCTCAGAAAAAGAATATATACAACTAAAACCACGAGTTCTCGATCATATCAATAAAGGACAAAAAGTATTTATTGTAACACCACTTATCGAAGAATCAGAAAAGCTTGAAGAAGTAAAATCAGCTATGACAGAATTTGAACATACCAAAGAACTTTACCCCGAACTCAAAGGGAAAATAGGAGTTCTGCACGGTAAAATGAGACCAAAAGATAAAGAAGCTATTATGCAAGACTTCAAGACAGGAAAAATTTGTCTACTTGTGTCTACTACGGTTATAGAAGTAGGGGTAGATATCCCCGAAGCAACAATTATGGTAATCAAAAACGCCGAAAGATTTGGATTGTCACAGCTTCATCAGCTCAGAGGAAGAATCTGAAGAGCCGATATTCAGTCCTACTGTTTTTTAGAAACCAAAAATAAAGCAGGAGATATCGGCAAAAGACTCAAAGCTATGGAAGATACCAACGATGGATTTAAACTCGCAGAATTAGATTTACACAATCGTGGTGCAGGAGAAATCCTAGGAACCATGCAATCATGAGAATCAGATATCCCCCTTGAAATATTGTCAGATTTAAAATTTTTGGAAAAAATCCAAGAAGGAGCTAAATGGTTATTGGAAAAATATCCTAATCTGGAAGGACTACCTGGATTAAAAAAATATCTTGAAGAAAAAATGGGAGATGTATTAGCATAAAAATCGTATCAACAATCACAACATATTATCAATATGTATATAAATTAATCAGACAAATCCCAATCAATCTCTTTGCTTGCCCCGTTCGTAGCAACGAGGTCTCCTCTATTTTTCAAAATCTCATTCACCTTGGAAAAATGTTTACAGCCAAAAAATCATTTATGCACACTAAAAGGCGAGGGATGTGGACACTCTAATACAATATGTCTACTTGTGTCTATAAGTTCTTTTTTCTTTTGAGCAAAAGCTCATCGTAAAAGAAAGATAACTCAATCTTTTTTGTCTGAAAGAGCTTTAATCACTGCATCAGTAAAAGTATGCCATCATATATCTTTATGCGAATTAGGAGTATCCTTTCTTACCGTCAAACTAGCATTCAATAAAAGTACTCACTGCTCTGCCCATTTTGTGAGATTACCACTTTTTGGTGAAATAATTCATAAGTCATCCTGCAATTCTTTGAAAATATTTTTGAGTGAAGGTGGCTGTCTTACTCCATCTTGCACAGAAAAACAAAGTCCATGAGCCTCTCACTCCCCATGATAGGGATCTTGACCAATGATCACAATCCTGACCTTGTCAAAAGGAGTCAGATTAAATGCGTTAAAGATATCAGATCATTTGGGATAGATAGTATATCACGCTTTTTTTTCTTCAAGTAAAAAATTTTTTATCTGACCAAAATATGGTTGAGTAAATTCATTTCAAAGAATTTTTTTCCATGACTCATCTATATGAATAGTTTGAACATCAACCGACATAGCAAAAAAATAATCAATAAAACCATCAGAATATAATATATTTACTAGAAAAAAGCAAGAAGAAGTCATTTACCTTGTATTAAAAATACAAAACAGTAAATAATTTATATACAATATACTCCATATTTTATTATGTATAGTTTTTTAACTATGGCCCTTATGACAGAAGATGATATTAAAAAATTACCATGACTTTCTACCAACGAAGTACATGAAAGAATACGTAAAAACTGATATAATGAACTGCCTTCAGCCAAAAAGAAAAATATTTTTGGTATTGTACGAGAAGTAGTAAAAGAGCCTATGCTAATTTTATTGATAGCTTGTGGAACACTCTATCTTATTTTAGGAGACATCCAAGAAGCAATAATACTTTTATCATCAATATGACTTATCATAAGTATTACTATTTATCAAGAAAATAAAACAGAAAAAGCGTTGGATGCACTAAAAGACCTTTCAAGCCCTAGAGCACTGGTAATAAGAAATTGAGAACAAATCAGGATAGCAGGAAGAGAAGTTGTCAAAGACGATATTATTATCATGAATGAAGGCGATAAAATACCTGCTGACTGTGTGATTTTACGAGGCAGAAATTGTAGTGTTGATGAATCATTACTCACGTGAGAAGCAGTACCAGTCAGAAAATCAGCATCAGAAGACATACA
>CAYRIQ010000013.1:12396-19031 GCA_964424505.1 uncultured Candidatus Peribacteria bacterium
ACCATTTCTTTTTTCTGGAAGTATGTTAGTACAATGACAATGTGTTGCAAAAGTTGTTTCTATAGGTACAGAAACAGAAATTGGTCGCATCTGAAAAGCAATTGGCAATATCAAAAACGAAAAAACATTACTTCAAAAAGAAGTAAAAAAAATCGTTACTACAGCATTTATGATAGCTGTAGCACTATGTACTATACTATTCAGTATATATATTATACGATATGGAGATGTAATTAAAGGATTGTTATCGTGATTAACACTTGCTATGGCAATATTACCAGAAGAATTTCCCGTAGTATTAACAGTATTTCTTGCTATTTGAGCATGGAGAATGTCTAAAAAAAACGTCCTTACTAGAAAAATGGCTGCCGTAGAAACGCTAGGTGCAGCAACTGTTCTTTGTACAGACAAAACAGGAACTATTACGTGGAATAAAATGACTGTTAAAAAACTTTATACTGAAAACATGTTTTATGATATACAAGAGAAAGAAAATGTACCAGAAATATTTCATAAACTAATAGAATACGGAATCCTTGCTAGTAAAAAAGATCCTTTTGATCCTATGGAAAAAGCACTGGAAAAAATATGAAAAAATATTGATACTGAACATATTCACGATTTTAATTTACTTCAAGAATATCCACTCACCAAGGATTTGCTTGCACTTTCACACGCCTGGAAAGATCAAAACACCAATAACATAATGATTGCAAGTAAATGAGCTCCTGAAGCAATTATAGATCTTTGTCATATGGACCACGAACAAAAACAAAAAATTATGAAACAAGTAGAAACTATGGCAAAAGAATGACTAAGAATTTTGTGAGTAGCAAAAGCAAGCTTTGAAGGAGATAAGTTACCGAGCACACAACATGATTTCAGACTTGAATTTATGTGACTTATAGGACGAATAGATCCTATTAGAGAAACAGTCGCTCAATCAATACAAGAATGTTATCATGCAGGTATAAAAGTAATAATGATAACTGGCGACTACCCTACTACTGCACAATACATAGGGGGGAAAATTGGTCTCGAACATCCAGAACACGTGATTTTAGGGGAAGAACTCAGACATTTATCAGAAAAAGAATTATTGGAAAAAATAGATACTACAAATATTATCGCTAGAGTTGCCCCGGAAGAAAAATTAATTATCATCAATTTACTCAAAAAACACTGACATTTTGTAGCTATGACAGGCGATGGAGTCAATGATGCCCCAGCACTTAAAGCAGCACATATAGGGATAGCTATGGGACAGAGAGGGACAGACGTTGCTAGAGAAGCTTCAGCAATAGTTTTGCTTGATGACGATTTTTCATCTATAGTCCATGGCGTAAAAATGGGAAGAAAAACATTTGATAATTTAAAAAAAGCCATGATTTATATCGTAAGTGTCCATATCCCTATTGCAGGTATAGCTATTTTACCTATACTATTTTGACGGCCAACTATTCTCTATCCTATACATATAGTTTTTATGGAATTACTTATTGACCCAGCCTGCTCTATAATATTTGAATGAGAAAAAGAAGAAGCAAATATAATGTCTCGTAAACCTCGCAATCCAAAAGAACCACTTTTTGGAAAAAAAACATTATTTCTGAGTATATTACAATGATTTTTCGCTTTATTCATGGTACTCATCATATTCAAATTTTTTCTTCGATGCGATCAATCAGAAACAACTGCTAAAACAGCAGCATTCATAACGTTAATTATAGGGAATATTTCACTCATTTTAGTAAATCGTTCATGGACACACACAATATTTTATATGCTTAAAATAAAAAATACTGCATTAGTCCCAGTGATTTTATGAGCAATACTCATGCTAATTTTAATGGTCTATATGCCAGCAGTACAAAATATTTTTCATTTTACATCTATGAGTATATGATATTTTTTTCTTGCTATAGGATGATGAGTTATCAGTGTATTTTGGTTTGAGTTAATAAAATATTTTTCAAATAAAAAAGGTATAGAATTATTAAAAGATTAATTACTGTTGAATTATTTTAGTAATTCAGTAAAAGAAGCTAGTCCAAATATTGTATAGCTCAGCACCAAATGTAATTTCAGTCATATAGCATCCAAAACAGTATGTGATTTAATGTACATTTGGTGCTGAGTGGAAAGTCCTGACACCAAAAAATAGGTAGCATTTAACGAGTGCTGAATACCGAAAGGGTAAATGAAAGTGCCACAGAAACGTAAACTACCCCGCACCAAATTTAGATTTAGTCTAAAAAATGTACTTTGTATACGTACTTTACAACAAAACAACTAAAAAATTCTATGTTTGAGTCACTCAAAATATAGAAAAAAGATTGACAGAGCACATCGCTTGAGAAAATCAATCTACAAAATATTGCTGTAAAGAACGAAATCTTGTGTATTATGAATGTTATAATCACAAAATCGATGCGTATATTAGAGAGAAAAAGCTAAAACATCATGGTAAATGAATGTATCTTATTAAATCGAGAATTAGCAATACATTACATGATTTAACCTAAATTTGGTGCGGGGGAAAGATGCAACGCGAGAATGAACCTGCTTAAGCGGGGGCTATCTCTCCTCAGTTTCCATGATATGGATTCGAGTGGTAAACCATACCTGGTGCAAGCTTACCTCGTAGTAATACGGGGAAAGTGCAATACGTTGGCTCTACGCCGACATAGATACATTATACTTTATACAGAATCAGGCTTATTGTTTGGATCAAAATATAAGTTCAGGAACGTGTTTTAGGGCTATAGCTCAGAGGTAGAGCGGCGGTCTCCAAAGCCGCGCGTCGCGAGTTCGAGTCTTGCTAGCCCTGAACTTTTTTTGAAAACTAAAATGTAACTATACATTTTTACTCACCTACCCAAATAAATGTTGAATAACAAACAATATGTAATAGTCGATATTGAAACAACATGACTCAGCAAAGATAGACACCACATTACCGAAATAGCAGCGGTAATGTTTGATGGCAAAAAAATACTAAAGACATTTCAAACACTGATAAATCCACTGACATCTATACCACCATTTATCACACATCTTACAGGGATAAACGATATGATGGTAAAAGATGCTCCGACCATAGATCAAGCATTACCAATTTTTTTAGAATTTTTGCAGGATCATATCTTAGTAGCACACAATGCAACATTTGATTATGGATTTCTTAATCACAACGGAATTATACATCTAAATACGCCTATAAAAAACAATATTTTATGTACGAGAAAATTAGCGAATAGATTGATGCCAGAGTTACCAAGCAAACGTTTAGAATCTTTATGCCAACACTTTAAGATAATAAATGGAAATGCTCATAGAGCTATGGGAGATGTAATAGCCACCGTAAAAATATTTGAAAAATTTTTAGAATTACTCAAAAGAAAATGAATAGAAGATAAATCACAAATAATAAATTTTCAAAATTTTGCTCTTTATATGTGTAGATAAAAAATATTATAAATTCTCTTGAATATGAAATATATTTCATTATTGTGATAAACACAATAGTTCATAATTTTAAATTTCATTCATTTATTCATTGTTAGTTTTTAACTATTAGTTAAAAAGTTATGGCAAGAACAAAAAAAGAAAGAAATATTACTTGTACACCAGTATGTTATCTCTTCGGTCCCCTGCTCTCCAAATGAAACAAAGAAACTCTAGAACTTGGATTAGACGAATATGAAGCAATTAGACTATCAGATCATGAACAATTAGCAATGATAGCTGCAGCGAAAAACATGAAAATATCAGCACCAACCTTTTGTAGAATATTGAAAATTGCTCATAAAAAAGTCGCTGATGCATTGATGAATAACAAAAATATTAAAGTATGCATACAAAAATGTAAGTAGCATTAGTAATTTTTAATTTGTAATTATAAAGCAATGTTTGACACAAAAACATTTGTACAAAACGTACAACAAAGAAATCCTAATGAGCCCGAATTTATTCAGGCTGTAGAAGAAGTAGTTGATTCCATCAAGGAATTTGTAGAACAAAATCCACAATATCAAAAAGAAAAAATTCTCGAAAGAATAGTCGAACCAGAAAGAGTAATTATGTTCAGAGTTCCTCGAGTTGATGACAAAGGAAATATTCAGATAAATAAATGATATAGAGTTCAATTTAATAGTGCTATTGGACCTTACAAGGGCGGACTTAGATTTCATCCTACTGTCACTTTATCTATTCTTAAATTTTTAGGATTTGAACAAATATTCAAAAACAGTCTGACTGGATTACCTATGTGATGAGGAAAAGGAGGAAGTGATTTTGAACCACACAACAAATCTGACGCTGAAGTAATGAGATTTTGTCAATCATTTATGACAGAATTATCAAAATATATCTGACCAGATACCGATGTACCCGCAGGCGATATTGGAGTAGGTGGAAGAGAGATCGGCTATCTATTCGGACAATATAAAAAAATCAGAAATGAATTTACGGGAGTATTGACAGGGAAAGGACTCAATCGATGAGGAAGTTTAATAAGAAATGAGGCAACCGGATATGGATTAGTATATTTCGTCCAAGAAATGTTGGCAACTAAAAACGATAATCTAGCATGAAAAACAGTAGTGGTTTCAGGTTCAGGAAACGTAGCACAATATGCTATAGAAAAATGTATCCACTTAGGAGCAAAAGTAGTTACTGCTTCTGATTCATCAGGATATATCTACGATGAAACTGGTATCACTCAAGAAAAATTAGAATTTTTAAAAGAGCTAAAAAATAATAAACGCGGAAGAATAAAAGAATATGCGGACAAATTTTGAGCAAAATTCATCGAAAACAAAAAACCATGGGAAGTAAAATGCGATATCGCTTTACCATGTGCAACACAAAATGAACTTGATGGTGAAGATGCTAAAGTGTTGATAAACAATGGTATTTTAGTAGTAGGTGAAGGCGCAAATATGCCTTCTACTCCCGAAGCTATAACTGAATTTCACACCGCGAAAATATTATTTTCACCAGGAAAAGCATCTAACGCAGGTGGAGTAGCTACTTCAGGATTAGAAATGTCTCAAAATTCATTACGTTTATCACGAAGCAGTGAGGAAGTTGATGAAAGATTACAAAATATCATGAAAAATATCCACGCACAATGTGTCCAATACGGAAAAGAATGAGAATATATAAATTACATCAAATGAGCAAACATCGCTGGATTCAAAAAAGTAGCTGATGCTATGATACAACAAGGATTAGTATAATATCGGGAAATAATAACAATAATTTACACCGCATTAATAATTATATCTAGTCTGATAACCAAATGGTATCAGACTATTTTTTAAAAACATACTAAAATAATATATGTAAATAAGTCAATAATAAAAACATAGAAATAAAAAACAATGCTACGAGGTTCTTGCATATTTCAAAATCTGGACTATACTTATAGTAACATAATTACTTGTCGTAAGGCTTCACTACACATGACCCTTGGCATAGGTAAATATGTTGGAGGTATTTCCTCCTTAAACACTATCTAGACCTTATACCCAATAAGATCGGATAGACCTAGAGAGAGCATTGGGGCTCTATAAAATCTACATCAATAATCAGCTTCGTTGATTATGCTTGTGGGCTGTATGAAGCCTATCCCGATGCTCTCTCATTAAAAAAGCAATAACATACAAAATAAAAGGGGGAAACACTGATGGTATCCATACAGTGTTTTTTTATTTGTAATCGCTTCAAAAAAATCTACAATACTCTCATAACATCGTTTTTTCGTTTAATCATTAAATTGTTTCAATCCTTCTTATATATCATTGACATGAATTACCACGTAATACACGAAAACACAACGGAAGACCTATTAACTAGACTATTTAAAGTAAGAGGAATCGATGATACTATCGACTCTTTTTTGGATCCAAAACTTAATAAGTATCGACTAGATCCATTTCTCCTCAATGACATGGACAAAGCCGTAGAGAGAATTATCGCAGCCACAAAAAACAAAGAAAAAATAATGATATTCTGAGATTACGATGTAGATGGAGTAACCTCAAGTTATATTCTCTATGAATTTATTACTAGATTTTTGAAATATAAAAAAATAAGTATCCAATACCCAGACAGAATCAAAGAAGGATACGGACTCAAAAAAACACATATTGATGATATGAAAAAAAAATGAGTAGAACTTATTATCACAGTAGACAACGGTATCGCGTCATTACAAGAAGCTATTTATGCCAAACAACAAGGGATAGATCTTATTATCACAGATCATCATCAAGATTTGGAAGCGATTCCTGAAGCAGTGGCTGTCATCAATCCTATCGTCTCTCAAAACTACCCATTTAAATGATTGGCCGGTGTGGGAGTAACATTTAAGCTTATCTGCGCATTACTTAGCAAATCCAAATTTGACCAAAAAGAAAGAAATCATATCTTCAATTATTTTATCCCTATCGTAGCTATCTGAACAGTAGCTGATGTCGTGCCTCTGCTCAACGAAAATAGAGTCATCGTCAAAAAAGGATTGAAACTTTTAAACTCACGCAAACATCTTCCAGAATCACTCAAATGATTTTTGGATTTTCTAAAAATAAAATGACCTATAGAAACCTATCATATATGATTTATTATCT
>CAYRIQ010000014.1:0-18179 GCA_964424505.1 uncultured Candidatus Peribacteria bacterium
GCAGAAATAGGGGTCCCTGACGTATACGCGCTACCATTCAACGTAGCTCATGATATATTCGCATCACTAAATGTGATGGTTACGTTTCACGAATACATGCCTCATGTTACTACTCACGCAAAGGTAGGCATAATTTTGTCTATCCATGTTACCGTAGCAGTAGCACTTCCTGTAGTTCACTGTTTATCTACATATTGATAGGTGAAACTTCCATTACTCGTAAACGTATATAATTCACTTCAAAAATTATTGATAATCATATATGTAGGGTCAAGTCCTGTAAGCGTAGAAATAACATCTGTATTTATCCAGCTACTCGAATTGTAATCTATATGTATGCCTGTAGCTCATGGTAATGCAACAATTAAACCACCTGTATATATAGTAGCCCCTGTTTTCCCGTAAACATTGCTATAGTTTAACCTAACATTATAGGTACCATTATTTAATCATGTGATCATAGGTAACGTCTTCCATTTCCCAATTCCATCACCCGTGGTAGCGTATGTTATTCCACTAATCACAAGCGAAACTGTAGCTATCTTGGGAGGAAGCTCTCCATACAGTGTAGGTGTCCCTGTAAATGTGGTTTGCGTATCAAACGTTGGTGGAAGCATAAATAATTCTTGTCTTTCTCAGGTAGTTAAGGCTTTATTATAGATACGGACTTCATCGATATTTCCACTAAAATAATTGGTAGTGGTAGCTGTAGGTTGTCTCCCTACTCTTCGAGAAGGCACTCAAGCATTGGTAAATGTTGCACTACCATTGTTTGTTGCGTTATTTGCATTGTCTACATATATAGTTCTACTAGTATCACTAGCAAATACTCCTATGATATGATACCGTTGATTGGCTACTAAATTGTTAGTAGAACTTGCTGATACGGGGCTAATATTACTTGCTACAGCGACTGCTTTGTTATTAACCAAGCGTATTCATCGAAAAACAACGTCTGAACTAGTATCCGCAGATACTGCATTACCAAACATTGCTATTGATTGAGTTGTATTTACTCTACTAGTTTTGATCCAAGCTGAAATAGTAAATGGATAACTAGCAATAAATCATGATGTGCTTTCTATATAATCATTTACTCCATCTACAAATATCATTTCCTCTCCTGATTGAGTTTGTTTTACTGGACCATTGATACCAGTAAATAATAAATTACGAGGTCATATATCATAAAATCTTGTGCTTGCTAAAGATCCATCTAGATGTGCTTGTAATCATGCATACATAGATCATGAGCTTGCATCCAAAATAATACTATCAGAGACTCCTCTTACAAATCCAGCACCACTAAACTGTGCGTATACCCATTTAATCCCATCTCCATCTGTGTTTGTAATATTCCATGCGTAACTTGATTGATATGTTACCCAACTAGCGGAATTTCTTTCTGTGATACTATTTCAAAATCTCATATGTGTCGCTCAAGCTACATTGTTGTTTAACGTAACTGCTAGTCATGTAGCATAACTGTTGTCATTGTTGATAACAAATGTTCCTACACCATCTACGATAGCAAAATCAGTAAAATGGTTTGTAGTAAATTGTACGTATGGTTGTCCGTTGATCACTATTACTTGTGTGGTTGTTTGTAATATCCAATTTGTTCCATTGTTTTCTGAATAGTATATTTGTACCATATCGCCACTACTTTTGTTTGGTACAGGTGACGTTAATGTTGCTACTCAGTTGGTAACTTGTAATGATTCTTTGGTACTTCCAACTTTGAATGCTGAAATTACATGTCTATTCCCTATATTTTTTATATTTAATGGTTTTGGTACTTCGATATTTCCACTATAATTTGTATGTACGTTGCTTTTTTTTAATTGTATGTTTGCTGGTAATATTAATGAAATGTTTTTATTGTTTACTGTAATATCAACTGGTATTTTACCATTTGTTTCGCGTAAGGATATATCTCAAGATCATAATAGTTTCCCATTTTTTTGAATATATCACTTGTTTGAAAACTCTGTACTGATAAGTTCTTTATCTGTAGAGTTTGGTAAAACAACTGATAAACTTTTTCCGTACATAAGGATTAAATATCCTCCGACTATTTCTTTATGTTTTTCATTTGTTTTGATGCTTGTAGTGTTTTGTGGCTTTATATCTGTTTCTTTGTTGATATCTTGATTTGCGAATACATGAGAAAATAATATTATCGTCGATAATATATATCCAAAATATAGTATTACTTTTTTTTGCATGTTTGTCTTTATTTATCTAAATTTTTTTGTTTTTTTTGGTCTCTATAGGTAATTATATTCAAAAAGTTTTTTTTGTCAAAAAATTGTAAAAGAAATTTTTGATTTGAATTTCCTTATTAAAATCATACCATGTGTTTATGTTTTTTTATAAAAAATTATCAGATATATGCTTTCCAATATCTTTTTATTTACATGAACAGAAACGTATCTCTTGGATAAAGAGCTTTTGCGTCGAAAGGAAAATTTTGCACGTAAATTTGGGTCAGAAAGTATTTTTTTGTTTTGAATAGAAAATTTGGATATTGGATTACTTAAACAAGCAATATATGGATGAGGATTGTTTACTACAAAAAAACTTATTATTGTCTATGGATTACCATTGGACGCTACTACAAAATTGGGCGAAGATACCAATGCCCAAATACACATGTTTGTCGACTCTTTGATCAAAGCAGAAGGAAAAATTCCTGAAGATTCTTGGCTTATTTTTGTTAGTTCTACTCCAGACAAAAGACTTAAATTGTATAAATTTCTTGAAAAATATGCAACTAAAAAAGAGTTTGCACAACTGAAACATACAGATTTAGACTTGTTTGTCCGTCAGGAATTGGGCGATTGTACGATACGTACTCCGGTTGTTCAATATTTTCTTACCAAAGTTGGGTCAGATTTATATCGTATTTGTTCTGAATGTGATAAACTTAAAACTCGATCATCAATTACTCATCAAAAAAATATTGATGAAGCTATGATAGATACTGTTGTTTTTTGACAAGTAGAAACTGATTCTTTTATATTGCTTAAAACTTTATTTACTGATACATTACAGGCTATCAAAATTTTAGAAAAAATTCAATATAGTGGTACGGATCGAAATCAATTTATTGGTATGTTATATTGGGCCATGAAGTTTTATATTTTTATGATAGATTTGGATGAAAATGGTATCCATGATAGTGCTACCATTGCATCTTTTCTTAAAATGAATCCTTGGCAAGTAAAAAATGAATATACCAAGATTGACCTATTGAAATTGCATAAAAAAAATATAGAAATATTTTATATCTGACTTATCACACTTGATACGAGTATTAAATCATGAAAATATCCCGATACATATTTTTGGCTCGGGATCAAAAAACTTATACATCCATTGGTAGATTAGTCGTTGATTGTTTTAATTGTGAGTCTTTATATGAGGAAATTTGTAGTGATAGTAGTTTTTGTTTTTTTTAGCATGTGAATAGTCAGTGCAGATCTTTCTGATTGATTATTTTGTCTGATCAAAAAAACAGAAGTAACTATTTCGCTCAAACAAACTTTTGGATATTATAGATGTAAAGATACTATTGTTTCTTTGCAGGATTTGATCATTGGGACAGCAAAAGATCTTATGAAAATACAATCTTATATCAATAGAGGTCGTGATATAGAGTATCGAAAAGCCATCAAAATGGAGAAAAGAAAATTGCTTGATACTTTACAACTTTCTAGGCTGACTATTCTCACAAATATGCAAACTTTTGAATCGACACTTCTTCAAAAATCAGTAAAATATTTTATAATCAAAATTACTCCCTATACTTTGACATTACAAAAATCTTTGGCTAAAATTCAATCACTGAGTGGAGTAGCTACTCCAGAAATACTTTCTTACGCTAGACTTTTAGAGACGCAAATTACCACCTTAGATTTGCTCAGTAAAGCGACTACTACGACACAACTTAATGATCTACTTGCAAAATATCTTTATCTTAAAAAAGAAATAGAATGAAAATCTGAATAATCACTTCATGATCTGAATCATGCACTTTGTTTACGTTTCTTTCAAAATATGATCATGAATATATCATATACTATGATTTTTTTCATTGGCCATATGGTGATAAAACATTTGATCAATCATTGGCGTGTGTTCAAAAGGGAATTACTTATTTGCTTACGCAAGGAGTTGATTATATTATAGTCCCTCCAGTTTATGAGCTGGCCTTGTTTAAATCTTTTGATACTACTAAAATTTTGCCCTTATTTAAGACGTATGTGCTTGACTATTGTTTTAAATATTCATTGAAAAGCATGATTGGAAAAATAGGTATTGTGGGTGATTTTGCTGATAAGGAAGTATCACAATCTTTGCTGAAAGATCTAGCTCATCAATATATTCTTACTGATGGTCAACAATCTATCAAAAAATTTCATGCCCCGTTTGTTTATCGAAGCAAAGAAACTTCACTTTGGAAATATTATCTTACTGGACTTTCTTATTCTAATATATTGGTCAATACTGTTATAAAATTGGATTTGAGATATTTTAAAGATGCTATAGTTGATACGGTTATCCCTTTCAATTATTGATATTTTCACTATCAAAATACAATCACTAAGTTTTTAAATTTCAAACACATACGTTTTCATAAATTGGAAACGTTAGAACATATTTTTCAGTCGCTGACACATGAAATGTGACTCATTCCAAGCCATTATTCTGTCCGTGTTGTATATACGTGAAATTGCGAATTTTTGCGCAGAGAAAAAAGGCTTATGTGGCTCTTGCAAAGAGGCAAAACTACGGAAGTAATTTTTCAACCAGTAGTATAATTTTACTTACAAATAAATCCACGGAATTCCGTGGATTTAACTTATGTGTATATTACCTTACTCTTTTTTGGATGTAAAAATTTCAAAATATCCGAAGCAATTTTTCCTGCTATAGCTCTCAGGGCTTTAAAGAGTTTTTCGCTAAATTTTTTTAAGTCTCTTTTTAGCCGGCCATATCTGTTTTGATTTTCTTCAAATCCCATTAATTTTTGTAATACCCAATAGGAAAATGCTTTTAATATGAGATCTTCTTTATTAGGGTTTTCTTTTAAAAACAATTCTAGTTCTTGTGGCTGATTATAATACCAGTTTTTTACTATTCTTTCATTGTTTTTTAATAATGAAGCAATTTGTGTTGGTTTCCCAATTGCTAGGATTTGCCTATTGTCCGTATATGCAATTCTAATTATTTTCATGATTTTTATTTTTAACTTGAAATAAGTTAAATATTTTATCATAAAAGTCAAGTCGAATGCGATATGACATCAAGGAATCAATTTTTTCGTGTTGTCATCATTCCAGCGTCCTCGTTTCTGTGCATCATTCCCGTAGTATGAAATTGATTGCAAAACTTGACACCGGAATGAGGTAATTGGGTGATGACGGATTCCGATACGAGTATCATTTTATATTTTTTTTCTATTGTTTTACTTTCTGAAATTTGTATTATTTGTCCGCTGTCCGTTGTTACGGATAATTGTTTTAGTAATTGTAAAAAAAACATGTTTGGAAAAATTATTAGCTTGATAGCTGGAGATTATAATCAAAAACAAATCAAAAAACTTCGACCATTAGTCAAACAGATAAATGAATATTCTGATCAATTTGATCTTTTGTCTGATGAAGCAATCAAAGCGAAAACACAGGAATTTAAAGAGAGAATCGCTCAGGGAGAATCTTTGGATGCTTTACTACCCGAAGCGTTTGCTACGGTAAAACAAGCGTGTAAAAGAATGGTAGATTCATCTGTAGAAGTTAAAGGTGAAATGTTGGTTTGGAATATGGTTCCCTATGATGTCCAATTGCTTGGAGGTATTATCTTACACAAGTGAATTATAGCGGAGATGAAAACTTGAGAAGGTAAAACATTAGTTGCGGTGATGCCCGTTTATCTCAATGCATTGCTTGGTAAATGAGTCCATGTAGTTACGGTAAATGATTATCTTGCATCTCGTGATGCGCAATGGATGTGACATATTTATGCTTGGTTATGATTGTCCTGTGGATGTGTCACTAAAACAGTTCCTCTTCATAAGAGAAGGGATGAATATGCAAAAGATATTACATATATAGAAAATTCTGAGCTTGGATTTGACTATTTGAGAGACAATCTTGTAAAATCTATGAATGATAGGTCACTTGTTCGAAGACCACTTCATTATGCTATTGTAGATGAAATTGATAGTATTTTGATTGATGAGGCAAGGACTCCTTTGATTATCTCAGAACCTAATGCGGAAGCTACAGAAAAATATGTATATTATGCTCAGATTGCTAAAAGTTTATCTCCTTGTACGCTCAAAAAAAAAGTATCTAAATGATTGTTGCAGGAGTTGCTTGCCGATGATAAATCATCTAAAAATCAAGAGGAAGACGGTGATTATTATGTTGATGAAAAAACAAAAACAGCATCATTGAGTGGTAGAGGTATTGCAAAATTAGAACAAATTCTCAAGATAGAAAATCTTTATAAAGACCTTTGATACGAAGAAATTCATCATATAGAAAACGCGCTTCGTGCCCAAGCTGTCTATGAAAAAGATAAAGAATATATTGTCAAAGATAATGAGGTGCTTATTGTAGATGAACATACAGGTCGTACTATGCCAGGAAGAAGGTTTTCTGAAGGGCTTCATCAGGCAATAGAAGCTAAGGAGTGAGTGAAAATTCAAAAAGAATCTAAAACCCTTGCAACGATTACTTATCAAAATTTTTTCAAACAATATACTAAACTTGGAGGCATGACAGGTACTGCTTTGACTGAGGGAGAAGAATTTGAAAAAATTTATGAGCTTTCTGTCTTGGAAATTCCTACCAATAAGCCAACACTTAGAGTAGATAGAAATGATAAAGTATATTACAATGAGGCTATTAAATGGAAATTTGTCAAACAACATATCCAATTTGCACATGAAATATGACAGCCAATATTAATTGGTACTGCTAATATCGCAACTTCAGAATATGTTTCTAGAATTTTAGAAAAAGATGCAATTATACACTATGTTTTGAATGCTAAATTTCACGAACAGGAGGCGCATATTGTTTCTCAAGCAGGGAAATACAAGAGTGTCGTAGTTGCTACCAATATGGCGGGAAGATGAACAGATATAAAACTTGAACAAGGACTCAATGAAAAACTTGCTAATAACTATGCAAAACGAATTAAAAAACAGATACTTACTCATCAAAAATCACTCTCTATAGCGATCTATTCATCGATAGAATTTGAACTTACTATGGATGGAATGAGACGTGAAATTAGTCTATCTGATGAAAGTATTAGACGTGCAGAGCAAGATCGAATCAGTCATGATGGGATTATGATGAAAATAAAATTTAATCGTAATAAAAAATCCAATACAGATGCCTTCGTAGAATTGATTTGTAAACCTGCTGAATTGGAATCTCAAGACATGCTCCAACAAGATTTTCATTATGGATTATTTATATTGGGGACAGAAAAACATGAGTCAAGAAGGATCGATAATCAGTTGAGAGGACGTGCAGGTAGGCAGGGTGATCCTGGTGTTTCAGTCTTTTTTGTGGCGCTTGATGATTTGATTATGCGTAAAATGGGAGGAGAAAGAATTCAATGAGTTGCCTCTATGTTACTTGGAAAATCAGAACTTGAAAATCTAGAACTTAGCCAAAAGCAATTTAGTAATTCTATTATTAGAGCACAAAAACAAATGGAAGGTTGGCATTTTGGCACGAGAAAACATTTGTTTGATTATGATAGTGTCATCAATAAGCAGAGACAAGCGATTTATAAAAAAAGAGATGATATTCTTGGTAGCGAAACTGATGAAGAACTTAAAATATATCTTGTAGAACAGATTAAACTTGAAATTCAAGAAAATATGAACAATATTGTGGCTCATCAGATAGCCAATGCTCAAACATTGGGACAATCTACTGCTCAATTTCTTCGTGTAATGGACAAGGAATTCTCTCTAAAACTTGATCATGAACGTTTTCAAACGTTTGAATCTATGTCTTTTGATCATCTCCATTCTCATCTCTCTCTTTTTATGCTCGATCAGCTCAATACTAAATTTGCTTTATTGGATGTACATAAGTTATATACTATTTTTAAAGAGGTATATTTATATCATTTAGATACACTTCGAGTGAAACATTTAGATGAAATGGAATATCTTAGGGACAAGGTAGGGCTTATGTGATACGCACAGTTAGATCCTTTGGTTGTTTATAAATCTGAAGCATACGATAAATTTCAAACTTTATTATACAGACTCAAATTTGATGTGACTGCGTATATTGCTGGTATTGACTTTGCAATGATTCAGCAAAATGATCAAGTCCAACAAGTAGTTATGGCAAATTCTCAAAGTGAAGCAGAATATCTTAAAATGTTGGAAAAAGTAAGTTCAGAAGTGAAAAATATGCCTGTTGATGTATCGAAAAAATCAGCTCATATAGTATATGAAAATACTGATGGTTTTGAAGTATTTGAAGTAAATGATGCTCATCAACCTGTTGGCGTACCAAATGTTTTTGATGAACCGATTATCCCACAGCCTTGACATAAAGTCAGACCAAATGATCTATGTCCTTGTGGTTCTGGGAAGAAGTATAAAAAATGTTGTGGACAAAAATAAGTGGTTATATATGCTAAATACTTGTATATGGAATATTCGATTTTTGGTTGTAGACTCAATAAATATTATTTACATCAATGGCTACAATATTTTCGTAATCATTCTTTTCCTGCTTCGCCATATTTGATTACTACATGTGAAGTAACGGACAGAGCAAAACAAAAACGAATAAAACTAGCTAAAAAAAAGTTGATGGAAGGTTATCATCTTTATATTACTTGATGTGGTACTCTGACTAGAGGAAAAATAATTGAATCTGATAAATTTTATGCGCTTTATCCTGATTTTCTTGATTTTTCTCATTGTATTACTTTATTGCCAGAATCGCCTTCTCAATTGGATATATTAGAAGGTGACTCGTGTCATAAACTATTTGATACTCATGGATTGCATACTCCCTATCCTTGATTGTCTATTCATACCAAAAAATTTATAGTTATCCAAAATGGTTGTGATAATTGGTGTAGTTTTTGTCTTACTGTCCAAAAAAGAGGTAATCATGTCAGTAGGCCATGCGAGGATATTGTCCAGGAAATAAATGATTTTGTTGTACTGTGAGGCAAGGAAATTGTGCTTACTTGAGTCAATATAGCTGCTTGGTGATGTAGTAATTCTACAAGACCAGAAGAATCAAAACTTGCCCGATTGCTTCAATATATCCTTGATCATACTACCATCCCAAGGATTAGATTATCTTCTTTGGGGCCCGAATATTTGCATGATGATTTTTTTGCTATTATCAAAAATCCTAGGATATTACCACATTTTCATCTTTCTATTCAAAGTTTTTCTGCTGATGTGCTTCATCGTATGAGAAGAAATTATACGAATACTACTTTGGCAGATATACTTACCAAATTTTGCCATTTGGATATTGCAACTCCAGTTTCTCTTGGTGCTGATATCATTATTGGTTTTCCATGAGAAACAGAAAAAGCATTTCAGGAAACTTTACAATGAATAAAAAAATATCGTATTCATAAGGTACATTCTTTTCCTTTTTCAAGCCACCAGATAGGTCAAAGTATTTCAGCGGCATCACTTCCCGATCAAATAGACTCTTTTACAAAAAAATATAGAGAAAAAAAACTCAATTCTATCGTTAGTATGCTCGATGAGCAATTTTATCAGATGAATGTTTGACGTACTCACTGTGTCCTTGTAGAAGGAAATGGCTCGTGATGGACAGAAAATTATATCAAGGTAAAAGTGGCGGAAACATATATAAGGTGAGAAATTATTCAAGTCATTTTATAAATCATTTTTACTTATTTTTTTACTTCTTCTGGGACTTCAGGCAATTTGGTTTCATCAGTATTCATACCAAGTCTTGCTTCCATCTCTGCATCGACAAATTCTCTTTTTCTTCCATATTTTTTACCTGAATACTCTTTGAGTATAGGCACTATCCTTTTGTTTTGATAGGTTGTTGTATAGATCATATTCATACTAAATGCACGAGTAGTCGCATTGTCTATATTGAGTTTGACGTATGCTTTATAGTTTGCTATACCTACAATATCTTCAGTTGACAATACTGGGGCATATTCTTTTTCAAGAAACTCAGCGTCGGGGGCACCAACTTTAAATGATTGCATCGTACCCACGTTACCAAAAACTGCAGCTTTTACATCATTTTTTCCACCACCCACATCACCAAGTCCTTTTGGTGGATCAAGCTGAGCGATATATTGGTGAGCCATGATGAGTGAAAGTCTATACTTTCTTGCTTCTGATAAAATATCTGCAAAGGTACCTGATACAAAATTTTGGAACTCATCGACATAGAGGAAAAAATCTTTTCTGTCTTCCTCTTTTTGTCTTGCTCTCGCCATCGCTGCGGTATATATCTTAGATACGATAATCATACCTAGTAAGTTAGCATTTGATTCTCAAATTTTACCTTTGCTGAGATTGATAATCAATATCTTTTTATTGTCCATAATATCTTCAAACTTAAACGCTGATTTCGTTTGTCCGATGATATTTCTGATGAGTCTATTGGTATTGAACGAGACAAATTTTGCTGAGAAATACGGGATTATTTCTTGTTTTTCCTTTTCTCCCATAGCATTAAATGTCTTTTCCCATCGATTTTTTACGGTAGGATTTGTTACTTTTTTGACTTTATATTCTCTATATCCTTCGTCGGTGAAGAGTCTTACAATATCCAGAAGGGTAGGTCTATCCTCGAAGTCTTCAAGTAGTGTTAGGCTTCAGTATTTAAAATATTCTTGAAGTCTTGGACCAAAAATTTCTGGACCAAACATTTTGATAAATATCTCTGTAGCATCGTTGACGACCCTGTCTGCTTCATCCAAAATATTGATTTCATACAGATTCAATCACATTGGTCTTTCTTCATCTCAAGCATCGAAATAGACAATATCTTTTGCTCTTTCTTTCGGGATGTATGCTAGCATATCTTCAGCCAAATCACCATGTGGATCTATCAAACATATACCATCACCATTTCGAATATCTTGTCTTGCTATGGTTTGTAAAAAAACTGACTTTCATGTACCTGATTTCCCGATACAATAATGATGCCTCATCCTATCATCTCTCTTCATATAAACCGGAGAAAGTGTATTTCTGTAAATATTTGTTCATAATAATATTGCATCTTTAAATAATTTATATCAGAATCATTTTCTCTGAGAGATAGAGGTAATGAATTTTTGTGTGATTCATTTTTTATCTACCTTTTCAACGATTTCTTTTCCCTGCAATTGCTTTTGAGTAAGGTTTTCTATAGGAGTTAAAACTTCTTCATTATAGATTGTTTCGCTGACTGCTCGATGTTTTTTGTAGTCAGCAAGTATATCATCCAGTTTTCCTCATTTATAACTTTCTGCCAAAGTTCCTCACATAATATAGCCATTAAACTCTTTTGGCATAGGGAGATTTTCTGGTGCAGGAAGTACCTTATATTGCATCCATGAAATAATAGGTGAACGATTGTAGGTGGCATCCGGGAAATGAAAAAGTGATGTGAGCTCATTTATTCATAGCACATTTTTTGCAAAGAAAAATCTTGTAATAAAATTGTTGGCTGCTATTTTTCGAAAAGGCTTGAAAAATCGTCCAAATATATCACTTTTCCCTTGTGGTTCTATGAGCTCATTTCCATATTCATCTCCATAAATAGTGAGTGAACTTACTATTTGATCTAAATTTGATTCTAAGTTTGCATGATCATCAGAGCTTGTAGTGACTAATATAGCCGTATTGAAAAATGGTAATGCTGATTCCTCTCCCATAGCATTGAGATAGTCTTCTTTTGCTTTTACCATACGTACCATAGTGACCGTTTCTTCTTCTTTTTTTGAGCTTAAAAGTTTTTGACTTGGTCAATTGATTAAAAATCCAATGAGTTTTCGTGGCATGATAAAATATGTCCGCCATGCTGTATTTGTTCCATAAATAGAAAGATTTTTATATAATCTATCTACTGCTTTTTGTGCTTTTTTATTGAATCGATCTCCCATAGGTTTTATAGGGATGATGATAGTAAGCGTATCGTATTTGGATATTTTGCCTATGGCATCGATAATATTGTTGATAGGATCATCAGGTTGTTGTTTATATGTTTTGATATTGTATAGTGGATTTTTTTTTGGTTCTATAGGGATAATGTCGTTATATTTTTTTTTGAAAAATTTAGGTTTTAGTGTCCTTTCTATTGAACAGTTTGGAAATTGTGCTGAAATTGCTCCTTCCAAAATTTGTTGATATTCTGGATAAGTTCCTATGATAAAATTAAGTAATCCGTCCTCATAGTGGTATATCATTGTCGTTTTTGGCTTATCAAAAATCTTTGTCATAAAGTTTTCTTTGAAACTTAATCCACCAATTTTATGAAAATTATGAAAAACCTGACTCATACGTCATATTTTTTCTTTCATATCTTTTGCCAATTCTTTTTCTTGCTCACGATCAAGTTTGCTTTGTCCTCTTGGAAGCAAAATTTTAAGATATATTATTCTTCTAGAATTAAATACATCGTAAAAAAATCTTAATATATTTTTTATGACAATAAGAAATAGTATACTGACAATACAAATAAATAATCAATTTATAGCATATTGTCCATAATCATTTATGATATTTTTTCGACTTGTTTGTGTGCTTGTTGTAGTTTGTATAATTTGTTGATCTTTTTCACTAGGTACTGTAGTAAATCCTGGTCATTGTACTATTTTTGGTGGTATGTAATTTTTTCCCAATAAAAAATTTTTTATCTGAGTTGTTCCTCACATCACTTGCATACATCATACCTTATTTTTTCATCGTGCAGAACTTGTCATTTGTGATATGTTTTCGAGTGTTGCAGGATTTTTTTGGTAGATGTTTTGTATAAGTTCTTCACATAATCATAATTCCATGCTATTACTTACTAAACGATAAAATCAATGTTTGTTTTATTGTTGCTTATGTAAGTATACTTGAAAAAATGCTTTTGTACAAAAACACCTGGCTTTTTATTATTGTTTTGAGCCATTTTATGTAAAATATTATATAATCGTTGTTTCTTTCCCGTATGATGATAGGTCTTTGGGTAAAGTATCATAAATTTCTTGTCGAAAGTAAGCAAAAAATGCTCTTACAATTGCAGTTGCATATGCTCAAAATATAATACCTCAAAAAAGTATCCCATAGACAGTCCACTTGATACTTGGATACTGGATAATATTGAACACAATAGCTAAATAAATAAGCATGATAGGTAGTATATATATGATGAGTAAATTTATGGAATAATTGATAAGTAATGTCGTTTGAATTCTGGCATATTTTGTGCTTGTTTTGAAGTTTTTTAATGTTAGTATGCAACTTTTTATTACCGCATCATATACTCATTTTCTTTCTATCGTTATGATATATCTTGTATGGATTTTGAGTGAATTAATGACAGACATACCTACAAATCGTAGTACGAGGAAAAAGAGTGAGGTGCTAGTAAATTGATGTCCTGATACTGCTATTTTTATAACGGTCAGCCAGTATACGGTCGGGGAAAAAAACAATGAGAGTATTCAAAATTCAAACATAGGAAAAAAATCTTCTTTTCATTTTTTTAGTGCACTTCTAATGCTTTTATTGTCATCATTTATGTAATGAATGATAGCAGCTTGTCCGATAGGATAAATGATAGAATATGCTATAAATAGTAGTATTGCTATACCAATTACTCGATTTATAACGTGGTTGGAATTTATTTCTTGTACAAAAAATTCAGTGATTTTGCCTACATATAGACCATTTTCATAATTTCTTGCGAAGAGCGTATTTATGTTTAATATAATCAATAAGCTTGCAATTAATGAATGGAAAAATGAAGTCGCCAATGTTAATCTTACGATTTTATGGTTGTGTTTTATATATTCTATGGATTTTTGGAGTATGGTTTTGATCATAACTATTCATGTCAATGAAGTGTGTAAGTGTATCCTTATCTTTAAGGAAAATTGTTTTGTAGACAATAGAAATTTTAGTATATTAGTATTGCAACATTTGGTCAAATATGTATAGTGATTGTTGTGTAATTATCTCATGATAGTTTTTTGTTTTGTTACTTTATTTTTTCTTCTTTTTCTATGAAATTTATAAAAAGATTTATTTTTTTTGTGCTAGTGTTTTTGTTGGCTTTTTTTGTTTATCGTCTTATTAGTCCTACTTCAGCCAAAAACTTTTTGAATGATATACAGTCATTTGCCAATGATACTCTAGGTACACATTTTTCTGTACATAGTGGTGCTGTATTTACAGGCACTACCTTTGATGCTACATGATTGTTTCTTGAAAATACATGAATTATACAACCCATCTCTGGTGATGAAGAACTTTTGCTCAATGATGTCTCACTTCCTTCCGAAAATTTTGATGTATTGACAGGATCTTCTCCATCGATTGTGGATTCGTGAGCAGTAATTCTTACCTCTTCTCTTGCTCCTTCGTTGCCTGTTGTTCAACCTACACCTACCTTGTCGCCAGTAGCTCCTAAGCAGATATTACCTAAAAAAACTACAACGACTACATCTACTAAACCACAAGGACAAAGTGATATTTCAAAATTATTAGAAAATTTTAGTAATTAATATTGTCTATTATACTATGGAGCTTACTTTAAAAGATTATATTGCTAATAATAGTTATGTCCCTCGTGACATTGTTTTTCAATATACAGAAATAGCGAAAAAACTTAATACTGAATATTTTTCTTTTGTCAGATTTCATGATGAGTATGCTCAACATCATATGGAAGAATTTGCTACGAGACCCTTAAAAGCTGCTCCTATAGGTATCAAAGATATTATTTTGACTCAGGATTTCATTACTTCTTGTGGATCCAAAATGTTGGAAACATTTATCAGTCCTTATAGTGCAACGTGTTTTCTCAATTTAGAAAAAAATGGTTGATTAATGATTGGCAAAACCAATATGGATGAATTTGCTATGTGATCTACTACAGAGACTTCTTATTTTGGTAAAACAAAAAATAAGTATGGTACTGATAGAATACCTGGATGAAGCTCAGGTTGATCTGCTATGGCAGTCGCTTCTGGTGCTTGTATGGCGGCTTTGGGAACTGATACGTGATGAAGTATTCGTCAACCGGCTGCTTGTTGTGGTATTGTGGGTATGAAACCTACGTATTGAATGGTTTCTCGTTATGGAGTACAATCAATGGCATCAAGTTTAGATCAAGTTGGTGTGATGACTAAAACTGTAGATGATGCGGAAATATTACTCAAAGCTATTGCTGGTTTTGATCCTAAAGATTCGCAAAGTGATCCAAAAGCAGATGATTTCGTACATGATAAAATCATCCTTGACGAACAATCAGTAAAAAAATTTAAAATATGAGTACCTAAAGAGGTGTTGTGAGATGGTTTAGATCCTCAGATTAAAACATTGTTTTTGGCTATTGTAGATAAGCTTCGTATAGCGTGAGTCGTTGTTGAAGATATTAGTTTGCCTATGCTAGCTTATTGTGTCCCTATGTATTACACCTTGATGCCTGCAGAGGTTAGCACCAATCTTGCGAGATTTGATGGTATCAAATTTTGATTACAATCTGATAGTATGGAAGCCAAAACGCTCCAACATTATTACGAAACTATTAGATCTCAGGGATTTGGAGAAGAAGTAAAGAGAAGAATTCTGCTTGGTACTTTTGTTTTGAGTTCGTCAAATTATGAATGATATTATCTCAAAGCACAAAAAACGAGGGAAGAATTACAAAAAGAATTTGATGCGCTTTTTGCAACATACGATATTATCCTTACTCCAACTATTCCAGAAGTTGCATGGAAAATAGGTTCAAGAAGTGATGATCCACTTAAAGTATATTTGGCAGATATGTATACTATCCCTGCAAATATGTGAGGATTGCCTGCAATGTCTATTCCCATGTGATTTGTACAAGATCAATGAGAATCAATGCCAACAGGGATTCAACTTATGGCTGATAAACGGGCTGAAAATAAGCTATTTGGATTTGGTAGATATTTAGAAAAACTACTGAAAAATATATAGTGAAAATGAAAGTTTTTTCTGTATATATTGTATATAATAAAAATATATGATCTCGTCGTTTAATGGATACCCCGACATATCGGGGTGCGAAGGTTGTAATCCCTATTATATGTTGAATGTAATAGAAATATAAGATCTCGTCGTTTAATGGATAGGACACAACCCTGCGAAGGTTGTAATCCCGGTTCGACTCCGGGCGAGGTCAATTTTCAGAGTTCTCCAAATGTGGAGGATTTTTTTTATTTCAAGATTTTTTCTAATAGTTATATTATCTTCATATCTATTAAGGTTTTTTGCATTTTTAATATTTTTTTTTGATAAGGGTAGACTTTTGTTGGGATTTCTAAAAAACTCGCTATTAGAAATAAATGCAATCTACTACTAATTACTATTTGAGCTTGTGCAAGTATTTTGATAAAATTTTCAAAATCTTCTTCTCGATCTAAAATAATAAATCGCTGATCTTTTATCTGTGCACCGATTTGTATTTTATGGATATATTGCATATCATTATATTGTGAATTTTTACCTTTTGCAATAGGTACGTAATATACTGCATATCATTTGTTATAATAGCTTTTTACTTCTTGAATGATTTGAGGAAGGAATTTTTCTGCATTTTTGTTGAGATTGACTACTATGTATTTCTTTCATTTTTCATTTTTTATGTCTCATTTTTTATTTTTTCCCCAATTATAAGCAAAAAAACTTGTATCCATAAAAAATTCTCCATCCTGAAATCCATATTTTTTAAGATCGTGAATGGTCTCATGATCTCTTGCGAAGATACGTTTCGTCCTTTTGAGAAGGATATTGAAAAGGAATCTGTTGAATATGTTTTTTGGTAGTTGTATTCATCACATAAGATAACGAGGTTTGTGAAAGCAGGGGAGAAGTGATACCAATCGATATCGATAAGAATGTTTATTTTCTTCTGTGATGATTTCTCCTCATCCGATAATCACGGCGTCAGTTTTTTTGTAAAGTTTTCGTTCTCTCAATTTGCCTTGACGGATATATTGCACCCGGGTGCGAATACCTTTTGGTATCTCAGTTATAAAGGTGATTGTGCTTGTATCGATACATTGGCTAAAAAAGTTTTTGAGCCAAATAGGATCATATGCTGCGATAGTTATATTTTTTTTTGCTTTGAGTAACAATTTTACTGTTCACAACAAAATCAGCTCGTCTCCTAAGTTTCTATAGGATCGATTGCCGATGATGAGAATATTTTTTTCTGGAATATGTAAAGTATTATTAACTTTCATGTGTGTGAATAACATAAAAAGGACTACCCTTTGTATAGTAGTCCTTCGTGGTTATTCAATAGAAATTTTATTGTGTTTTAGCTGCTGGTTTCCAAAATTTGAGTGTATTGAGATAGTCACAATATGCTTGTTTATTGGTTTCTAATGTTGTAGAAACTGTTTGTAATTTTGAAGTAAATCGGCCTCCAGAAATGGCACTAGTTTCTAGTTTCCAGACTTCATATCGTTTAGTATTGTCAAATTCTATGTTTCCTGTGACGGTATCTATATGAAATGGTTGTTCACTTTGTGCTGTATTATCCTTGAATATTTGATGTAGACGATTGGTAAGATTTGCTGATGCAAAAAGATCTGTATAACTTGGAAATACGTATTCACCTGTTTTATTAGAAAACTTTTTTATTTCTTTTTTATTCAAATCAATTGCTGTCTTTTCATTGTAGGTTTGCATATATGTGTTTCCTCATTCTTGGAAAATTTTTATTTCTTTGTTTCACAAATTATCTTTTGGCATAGTGTCATAAAAGTTATCCATTCCTGTTTTAATAGCATTCTTGTCTGTAGTAGTAACGCCAACTAATCCATCTATCTGGGTGTGTAAAATTTCTTTTTGTTTTTTTGTATTTTCTGTATCTACCAAATTTGGCATAATTAAAAAAAACGTGTGGTTAAAATAACTATAAACAGTAGAAGAGAAT
>CAYRIQ010000015.1:0-6905 GCA_964424505.1 uncultured Candidatus Peribacteria bacterium
TGCAAAATATCAGAGGTCATGGAACATCATCCACTTTTTTGCTGTGCTATTTTTGCTTGCTCGTATAGGTGCTCGACCGAGATATCTCATGACACTGTTGTATCGGATGAGGTCTGGTTTTGTTTTTTTTATTGTTCTTTTGAGCTTGATTGCTTCGTAAAAATTTCCTAATCCAGTAATAATTCCTAGATATTTCGCGAGTTTTCCAAGTAGTCATGATGGTACTGTTCATCCGAATAATTCCACTTCATACCCATGTTGTTCTAATAGTTCTTTTGCATCATTGATATAGGTTTCTATTCATCAAATCTTATTAATGAAATCTGAGACTATAATAATTTTTTTGACTTCCTTTCCTGTGAGAGCGTGGAAATTGACGACTCGACTATCTTTTCAATAACTGGTTACAGGTGGAAGGTTTCAAGTTGAAGGTTGTAATTTAGCTATTAAATTATGTAATTTTTCTCATGTTGTGTGGCCATGCTGGTGGGTGAGATCGAGTTCTTTATTTATGAATTCTTTCAGTCCTCATTTGGCGTATCAGATGACGGGGAGTCATCGCTTCATAGCGTTTAATGCTGAAAGACCAAATGTTTCTAAACATTCTGATGGTATCAGGCAGTAATTACAATTTTCTACGTATCTTTTGATAGTTTCTAAGTTTTGTCGTCAGAAAAAATGAATTTTTTTCCGAACATCTCAATCATTTCGATGATAGCATCGAATCATTTTTCTGGTTCAAGTCTTCCGAAGTAGAGGAGTCACAACATAATTTATATATAAATATTTAAACGCTCCGCTGGGATTACTTTTGGCATTGCCCCAAAAGTAATCAAAAACGCTAGCTAGATGCAAAACTCAGAACAAATAATTCAAATATAGATGACCTACCAACTCGCCTCCGTCCCACTTATGGTGGGTCCCACTTCGGCTCGTTCCATTTTACTTCTTTATCTATGAATTGTTTACTATCTCGTGGCGTGCATCTAGCGGATGTGTTTTAGCTATCTTATTTTTTCGCTGTTCTAAACTTAATTTCTGTCCGTCAAGGACTTCTCAGCTGTAAAGTTTTCGTAATACAGAAAGAGCCGAGCATTGCTCGCATTTCGTTCATTTCCCAAAGCTACATCCACCTTGTTCTTCTCGAAGTTTGATACAAAAATCTATTTCTTTTTTGATGTCTTCTTTCATATTGCTGATTTTTTACTAGCTAAATTTTTGGTCTTTTCTATTCTTCGTTCATTGATGTTTTTATGATGACCACTAAGTAATATTTTTGGCACTTTTATTCAAAATACTTCTTCTGGTTTGGTATATTGAGGATATTCTAAATTATTCATATTGTGTGCGACATTATAACTTTCATCTTGTCGACTTGCTTCTTCTTTGATGACTCACGGGATGAGTCTAGTTATCGCTTCGATCATGATCATTGCTGGGATTTCACCACCGAGCGTGATAAATTGTCAGATGGAAATTTTTGAAAATTGTTTAGGATATTTTTTCTTCATGTATTGTTCGAAACGATAGTCGATACCTTCGTATCTTGTACAGACGAAAATTAAATTTTCTGAATTGCTCAATGTATGTGCTACCTTTTGGGTAAAGACTTCCTTGCTAGGGGACAATAAAATTATTTTAAATTTTGAGTTTTGAATTTTAGATTTTTTTTTATTTTTTAAATCCTCCGCCCTACGGGCACCTCCTTTAGTAAAGGAGGACAGAATAAACTCTACTGCGTCGATGGCGGGTTTAGCTTTCATGAGTAATCCAGCTCCTCATCAGTAAATACTGTCGTCTACGGTCTGGTGTCTATCTGGGCAAAATGTTCTCGGATTGGTAAACGTGAAGCTCAAAATCTTCTTTTCTTGAGCTTTTTTGATAAGCGAAGTTTCGATGAAACTCTTGAAGATATCGGGGAAGATGCTTACGATGTGGATGTGCATTGATTTTCGTGAAACGATAAATTATTATGTTGTAATGGATGGTAATTGAATTATGCTGGTGAGCTTATTACACGAAGTTAATTACGTGAAGCATATTACGTTTATTTAGAATCCTTTAGCTATATATTGTACGAGTCTAATGATGACGTATGAGGATACTACAATGAGTAATCCTATGAGTGATCACATAATTCATTTTTTTGCATTGGCAGGATCCTTTCCTGAGCTTGCTGCGAAGATAAACATAAGTCCTGATACTATGAGTGCTATAGTGACTAAAGTTCCGATAAAAAATGTCGCAGATAAAACAATATCTTGGACAAAAAGTCCGACTGATGTAGGATCTTCACTATTTCTTACACTTTTTCTAATGCCGAGCGTGTCGTAGATATTGAGTTTACATTGTCCATTGACCAGTTGATCTTCACAACATTCGATTCCCATGACTTTTGTACAGGTTGTTGATGTTGTTGATGTGGTAGTTGAATTAGTGCTATCTGGATTTGGATTACAGCAAAAAAGTCCTCAAGCTCCATCATGACTATATCATTGAGGACATGATCCGTCTGTATTTAAATCAATTCGTTCATTATCTATTTTGGAACATGAATTTGTTAAATTGTTTTCATTTGGATTATTTGTTACTTCTGTTTTTTCACATTTTTTTGTTTCTTGATTGCATGTATATCAATCATCACATCCCTCTTGAATACATCATGTGTCTCATGCTGCAAATGAAAAATTGCTACCCATAAAAATTACCAACAAACATATACTGATTATTTTTTTCATGGGATGACTAAGAGACTAAAAATTGTAAAGTAATTTACCCCACCCCCACCCTCCCCATTACCCCGCAGTGAAATATACGGGGCAAGCTATGGAGAGGGTCTCCGCCTAGGCGGAGGGGTGAGGTAACTATATAGTTTGATATATAATAATTCTGCTTGATTTTGCAAATCTAACTACTACCCTCTATGGTATGAAAACACTTGGCGATTTACTTAGAAAAACACTTGCCCATAGACATTTTGGTGATCAAATGGTAGGAGCTGTCGCGTTGAATACGGTCAGGGCTTTTTTGGGTATCTCAACTTTGGAAGGATATGTCAGATTTAAAGTGTTTTTTCTTAAAATAGAAAATCAATCACTCAAAATACAGATTTTTAAACAAAAAAGTCAGATCTTACAAGAAGTGAATCTGGCTTTGGAGAAGGTTGGTTACAAAACTAGAGTTGAGGAAATTAGGATGAAATAATAATATTTACTATAAAAATTTTGACACTCCGCTGGGCCTACTTTTTCGCTTGATCCAAGCTAAAACTTGCTAATAGCCTGTGTGTTTATGGGTGGTTATTTTTCCTCCTCTTCGGGGGGGAATTCTTCTTCAAAACTTTTAAAGTTTTTGAGATACATGGTTTCGAAATCATTGTAAATTTTTTCCAAAAATTCAGGGAAATTTGGTATCTTGGTTTTTAAATAATCTGCGACTTCTGGGGTGACTCATTCGGTTTCTAGAATATCCAAAAATCATTGTCCATCTTCCTCTTTTATCTGTTCTACAATATTGGTCATTACTCGATCATAGAGGACTGGTTTGGTCTCTTCTATCATCATATCGAGTCCTTCTTCGTCTATTTCAGGTGCAACTTTTATAATCATTTGTTCAAGAAATGTGTCTGTATCGATCATTTTTTTTGGTTTTATAGGTAAAAAGTATTGTAGTCCTATGTTTTTATGGATCAAAAACAAGATTTATTTTTCCTTGTTGTTTGTAATTTATTTTGCTTCTAAAAATTCATTCCATCTCCGTTTTATATTAGTATCGCTAAAACAAATTCGTCCTTTATGTTTCACTAATATTTCTAACACTTCGTCATCTACTTCTTCTAAAAACTTTAAGTATAACTTTCCTTTGTGTTTTACTAATTCTTTTGCAATTTCTTTGGTTATACTATTTAGTCATAAACGAAGATCTCCTTCGTTTTTTGCTAATTCTGTGGCTACTTCTTTGTCTATTTGTTTTATTCTTATGATATCAAATTCTTTTATGTTTTTTACTATCATTGTATATATCTTTTTATTTAATCTGGTTAAATTTTTAATATTATTGTAATTTCATTCAGCAATTTCTTTGAAAATACTATTGTTGTTTATTATTTTTTCTCTTAACTTCATTAGATCATATGTATTTATATTGTCTGTGAGTTTCCTTTCTATCATTTTGTTTAATCTAGTCAATTGTTGATAATTACTATAATTTCCTTTTAGAATCTCTTGAAAAATTTTATTGTTATTGGCGATTTCTTCTTGTGTTTCTCAAAAACTACTTTCGTATTCTGGTCTTATTAATCATAAAATATCTCATAGTGTATATCACAATCATTTTTTATTTTCTTCTTTTTTTGTATTTATTTTATTTTTTTCTCATGAAAATATTTCTCATATATTTTTTTTAATATGTGTTATTATGCCGTTAAATTCATCCAAAAACCCCATTTTTGTTGTTGTGTTTTCTGTATTTATAATTGTTTTGGGAATGTCTTGTCTTTTTATTTTTGATTTTGTTTTTTCTTTTTTCTGCTTTTTATCGTTTTTTTTGATTTTTACTATTTTTGTTTCTGTTTTTTTATTTTCTTCTTTTTTTGTTTTTTTTGGTTCAATTATTGCTTTTTGTTCGTTTTTTTTGATACCTATAATGGTATCATTCTTTTGCAATTCTTTGTCTGCTTGCAAAATATTTTTTATTTCTGATTTGTTTTTAGCATGAAATGCTGGCAAATTTTGTTTTGCTTTTTCTAGATCTGTTAATATTTTTTCCAAATCTTTTGTAGGTACTTTAGTTGCGTCAAACCCACTCATATTACTATAAAATAAATAAAACATTAATTTTTATGCTTTGCGTTTGTTTAGCTCTTCTTGTATTTTTTTTATATCATACTCTATCCCTTTTTTTGTGTTTGGTATTTTGTATTTTGGTATTGTTTTTGTGGCTTTTATGCTTTTTTGTCCTCATTGTTTGTTTGTTTTGGTAAGTCTCTCTGTTTTTTTAACTGGTTTTTCTATATTTATTGGTGTTTTTTCATTATTTTTTATGATTTTTTTTGTTTCCGCCACTTCCTCAGTAGGAATTTTTTCTTCAATGGGATTTTTTTGGACTATTATTTCTGGTTCTCAAACTTTATCAAGTGTATCTGCCTTATCCGCGATAGTTTCTCTTTCTGTACTCATGTGATGTGCTTGAATAAATTCTCCTTTTTTCCCATTATGTTCATAATTATCTTTTATTATATTTGGCACGATAAGTTGTAAATTTCTTGCATGCTCTATATTTTCGTACTTCATTTTACTTACTCATTCAGCTATTTTTTTTTGTGCTTCTTTGTCTGTATTGCTTAAAATATCAGCGATATCCTGCTTAAATTCATTAAGTGTTTTTTGTTTTTTTGAGAGTTTTTTTAATTGTTCAATTTTTTGTTCTATTGTGTCCATGATGCTACTTTATATGTATAAAAATTAGTTGTTTGCATTAGTAAATCTTGTTTCATTTGTGTTTCCTGATCTTCTTCTGTCATTTATATTTCCTGCTTGCTTTTCTACTTTTGGAGGTGGACTTATCGTTTTTCTTCCGTAAATATCTTTATTGTTGTTGTTCTTATTTTCTTTATTATTTTTATCTGCTTCATTAAATGTATTCATGTATCCAGGAATAGGTATTGGAATAATGTTTTCTGGAGTAGTGGTTCCTGCATAATATTCCATGCTTCCTTGGATGACTCTTTCGCCAGCATTGTTATATGTCGTTCCTACAATATCATATACTGATCAGTTATATGATGCTTTGAGAGTAATAGTTCCTGCGTTTATTCAACTATCGTTCAGTGCTTTTGCTGTTTGCTGTAAACCTTCAACACATCTCATTCCCTGTAAATAATCATTGGTAAATCATTTTTCTGCTCGTACTAATTCTCGAGGTTTCTGGTTAATTTCTGTTATTAAATTTGCTTTTGTGGTTGTGCTGATATGTGTCATTTGCAAAATTTCTTTTTGTACATCAGCTACTTTAGTAAGGTATTCTGACTGAGTAAGATGTCATGAAATTGTTGGTGTTGCGTCAGTTCATCCTCCATATTGGAAATTGATAGTCTGATGCCCAGCATTGGTATTTCCAAAAAAATCTTTGGATTGTGTATATACATTATTGTCGTTTGCTAATTCGTGTTTACCCAACAAAAAATTATCTCCTACATTTGCTTGATCACTTGTATTATGAATTGCCGCTTTGTTGCTTGCTAAACTTGTAGCTAAGTATGATAGTCCAAATGCTACTCATCATGCTTTCACTGCACCAAGTAATGCCTTTTCTGTCTGACGATGTTTAAATCTTTTCCACGATTTTTGGTATCCTATTTGATCTATATTATTACCAGTTCCATTATTGATAAGATCCATTTCGTTGTAATAATAGTTATTTTGTCTGAGTATATCCAAATCTTTATCTAATCTCATAGATCAGGTAAGGACTAGTCTGTAAATGTTTTGATATTCTTTTTCTGCAATGTCTTTGTTGTTTGATCCCAAAAAATTCTGTCAGGTCTTTTTATGGAAGTCTAAACGTGCAAGTCATTCAGATATATATCTTTCTAATTCTTCTTGTTCTGGGAGCGTTAATTCTGCTATACGTAATAATCATTCTATTCTACTACTTAAGGTATTTGAATTTTTTAATTGATCGTGTGTTGTCATCATATAATCTCTAAATTTTCTTACATCTCTTGCTTTTTTGCTCATTCCGAAATAGTAGAGCATAAATCTTTTTGCTGGATTTATATTACTTATTTCATTCATAAGTTTTTCACGTTCTGCGGTGTTACTCAAAAGATTAGTAGCTTGATTTCTTTGGTAGTCGGTGTGTTCTTTATTGTAATGTGCATGTTTTTTGAGATACGTTTTCAAAAA
>CAYRIQ010000015.1:6915-11133 GCA_964424505.1 uncultured Candidatus Peribacteria bacterium
GCGATTGTCTCCACGAACTTAAGGTTATGAAGGTCTTTCACCTTTTTCAAAAATGCCATTCCACCTGCACCACCTGCAATGGCTAAAGGTCATGATCATGCGAGCAATATTGCTGGTGTAATCATTGCTCCAAGTTTTGTCACTCATCGAAGCGTTCAGAAAGCTCATTTAGCAAAAGGATGTTTTTCTAACCATTTACCAAATCTACTGGTATCTGAGATTGGTTTGTCTAATCGATTGCCTGCTTTGGTCATTACGCCTCTAAATCATTTTACATCTTGTTTCACGTCGTATGCTTCTTCTCCTTTAGCGAGAATTTGTACTTTCAATCTCATGGTTTGTGCAGCTATATGTGTCAATGCTCGGCTGTGTTTTTGGAGTCTTCTCAATTCTTGCATAGCATTTTTATCATCAAATTTTACTTTTATTGTTTTCAAAAAAGCTGGATTTTTTTTGTAGGTGTTGAAATATTTTACTATTTCTCCTCTAGAAAATGCGTTGAAGCTTGCGTCTGTCTCATTAGAGTTTCTTGTAATATGATCTGCGATGTTCCACGCCATTTTTTGATGATCTCTAAATCCATTTAGCTTCAAGGTAATATTGGAAGACATTTGTTGGATATCATTGTCTTTTATTATTTCTTCGAGTGGTTTTCGATTTGTAGCTGTAGCTGTACTTGGTTTTTTTGTGTCAAGATTTTTTCTGATGATGGCTTTAAACTGATCTTGAAAATCTTTATCATCAATTCCCTTTTTTCGTGGATCTGGAAATGTATTTCCGTTTCCAGTAAGTTTTTTTGCTAATTCATCTATTGCTTCATAGGTTTTTGGATAGTTTTCTTGATCGATATTTCCTACATTTTTAATTGCATTGTTAAATTTATTTTCTTCTTCCATTTCGTGTCTATCTGCTCCTTTTACAAGATTTTCGTCTCGTTGCATGCCTCATTCCATGTTCATATATTTGCGAGTATAATGATCTTTTATATATCATCTTCCCAAAAATAATGCTGTTTTTGTAGGCCATGACCATGGTTTATGTCGCGCAGTGTTTTTATAGATTTTTCTGAGTTTTTCTCCTGCTTGGCGTTCAGCTATAGCACGAGTAATTTTTGTGGTATCAGAAATAGTCGCTGTGATCTCTACTGTTCCAAATTTTTCATCTGATCTTTCTTTACTTTCATCTTTATTTTTTTGTATATATCTGTCGTTTATCGTTTGTACTTTTTTTTCTTCATTTCTTGCTGTTTGTACGTGTGATTCATTATTTTCTTCGCTATGAATTGCTTGATATGCCTTTTCTGCTCTTTCTATTTCTTCGAGTTGTTTTTTTGTTCGTTTGATAATGAAGTGTGTTATTTCTCCGTTTGTTTTTTTTATAAGTTCTATTTTTTTATTATATTTCTCATTTTTTTCTAGTCTTTCAAATGATGCATGAGCTTCTTGTTCTGCTGTTTTTCCTTCAAATTGTTCTGTAGATGAAAATTCAATCATTTTATTTTGATCTAGAATTATTTGTTCAACAATTTCTTTGTCTAGTTGCTTAAGTATATTTTCTTTGTTTGCTGGGTTTTCGGTATTTGTTTTTTTATATTGAGCTATCAAATTTTTATATTTCCCTTGTTCTTTTATTTCTATAATTTTTTCTCAAAATTTTATTTGTGCTGGAAAAAAATTATTCTCCCTTGCTTTAATGACTTTATCAATGAGAATATTTCTTTTTGTTATTTTATCTTCAAGTTTTAGGTCTTTGAGCATCTCAAGTTTGAGTTGTTCAAGCATTTGATCTTTTTTGCTTTTAACCTGATTTTGTGAGGAGAGGAGTTCCAGGTTTTTTTGTGGATTGCTGGGCATTTTCTACGAGAATAGATAAAGTGTTTTACTCCTTTTAATTATACTCGCAAATGCAAAAAAATGCAAATTTTGACGGGGCTATTATCGTTTGCTACAATCAAGTAGGAAGTATACTACAATTAAGTTACAAAAAAAGCCCGAACATGGCGTTTTTTGCGTCAAATACGGGCCTATTTTGATTTTTTTATGGATTTATTTTTGCTTTTTGCACTTCTTGTCTTGTCTGCACTTCTTTTTTTTGTGCATCATATACATCTTGTTGTTCTTTCTGTACTTTTGTTTGAGCGTGTTTTAGCTCTTCTTGGGCATCTTTTAACTCTTCTTTTTGTGTTGCTGTGTTTTCTACTGCGTCATCATGCTCTTTGGATAATTTAGTCAAACTTGATTCGTTTCCTCCACAACTTGAAAGGAGCAAAACTGATGATAGTGCACCTGCATATCATAAATTTTTGAGTTTTTTTCTTAGTGATTTCCATGTATTGGATCTGGTAATTTTTGTGTCACAATTTTTTTCTAAAGTTGTCATGAGGGAAATATTATAAAATAAAATTAATTTAATTTAATTTACTAATGATCTAGTACTTGAAACAATACCCATTCTGTTGTTCATCGTTTTGATCAATCTTCCCATGAGGAATGGATTTTTCATTACTTCTCTGGTTTCGCTTTCATCACACATGGTTCTCCCTGCTGGTGGATTGTTTACGATTCCATATTCTCTGTGACTCATTGCTCATCGACGTATCATGTTTTGTTGTGTAGATGCTTGTTCTGCACTAACATATCAGAGCTGTCCATCAGAATCCAAAATATAGGTTCTTCCTGTTATATTGTCTTTTACTCAGAAGTTTGTCTTTGCAATCTTGCTATTTTCTCTCATTTTTTTGATCATTTCTTCGTATACTTTTCCACAGATATCTCTTTCCATACCATCAAAAATACGGATTCCTCATTGTCTATATCTGAGGAGTTTTCCTAGTGTTCTGGATGAAATAGGTTTTTTGAGACCAGCCATATTTAAGGTAAATTTGTTGTTTTTGAATTCAATATTTACGCTTTTTCCGTTAGCCTGTGCGTTGGTTGAAAAATCGAACTTGGTTGTTGTGCCCAGATTAATTATTTTTTTGATTGGACTGAGCCAAAATGAAGTAGGAAGTGTCATTCTTGTATCTCATCTTCTGAGTCCCATCCATCTTTTTTCGCTTGCTTGTCTGTATTGATAATGTAACTCGTTCATAGCAAAATTGAAATGTCACATCATTCTATCTATACCTACTCTTAATCTTCTATTTTCATTTCCTCTTGTAGAGTCAAAAGTATTGGTGTTTTCAAAATATTGGTGATCGAAGAGTACAGTTGTATTTCTTCTAAATGTTCCTCCAAAATTTGATTGATTATCTTGTTGCTCTAATACTATATTATTTCCATCCATTCTGATCATCATCATATCTCATGTTCCTGGATCACGATAGGTGAGTGAAATATCTTTTTGTTTAGCTGATTTGATAAATCCTTTGATGACATTATATACTACATGAGCTCTTACTTTTCCGTGCTGGATTGCTTCACATTGTAATATAGTTCTTACCATCGCTGCTGGATCTCCGGCTTTGAGTTTAATTTCTTTTTGTTTGTCTATTTTGATGTTTACGAGTATTTGTTGTTTTCCAGATACTTCCATGTTCATATCGTATTTTACTGGTTCTGGATTGTTTAAATCTTCTGGTCTATTATTGGTAGTAATATTTACTGTTTGATCTTTGATGTCGACTTTGGAATCTTGTCCTGCAAAAAATCTCAAATAGTTTACATCTTTACGACCTAATCTTCCAAATCTTCTTGTGTTTTCCATTTCATCGACAGCATCGATATCTCTGAGAACGTCTTGATGAACCTCATCGTTGTCTAGTTTTTGTTTTTCTATGTCTGTGAGAAAATCTGTTAATTCTCACTTTATATAGGTGTTTCCGTCTTGGTTATTTGAAAATACTTGATCAAATCTTCGTTCAAAATATTTTTTTATCTGATCTTCCAGATTGTTGTGAATATATGCTCTATATGCTTCTCCATGCTTAGTAAATTCTGGTTTGTTTGATTCATGTTTTTCTCCCGTAATCCATTCTAAAAATGATGTATCTCCTATATTGAAATTGTTCATATTAGCCAGATTCGCAGCTCGTCCAAATTGTGCTCCTGTTCTAGGATTACCTGCGGCTGTTCTATACGTATTACGAACGTCTTGATAAAGAAGTTCTTTTTGTTCTGCATTAAGTTTGTTAAACTTTGGACCATCGGCTTTTTCCAATCATCTATAGAATGCCTCTCTTTCGAGTCTTGCTATCAAAACATCATGATTTGCATCTAG
>CAYRIQ010000015.1:11143-17817 GCA_964424505.1 uncultured Candidatus Peribacteria bacterium
GCATCTAGTGATTTTTCTATTCTACCTCCTGTTCATGAGTTGTTATATGCATTTACTTCGTTTTTGCGTTTGTCCTGATCTAAATGATCAACATCTATTTTTATTTGTAACATTTTTTTGTTGGTGATGGTTATATCTCTCTTTGGTGTGTTTTGTTGTAAGCTTCCTGAAATTATTGTTTTTGCTCAAATTTCTAATTCAAATTCTATAGGAAAATCATCTATAGCTTTGTCGGTAGCTGCATCACTTACTTTGGCTTTGTCCCAAGCTATTTCTCAATTGTTATTTATAGTAATTCATTCTATATTTACTATTTTTCCATCTTTTAATTTAATGTTTTTGATTTTATTTCCAGTTACTTTTTTGTTTTCTCAATCATATATTTCAAATTCCAATGGATCTGGTTTGTTGTTTATGTCTCTCAAAAATCCTGCTATAATACTTGCATTTGAGGTTGTGTTTTGTTTTATTTTCTGTTCTTGAAGATCTTTGTCGGTATCGAATAAGTCAGATCTTTCTGCAATTTCTTTGTGTGCATCGATTGCGTTTTTAAAGCTTGTTAGATTTTCTTGTGTTAATTTTTCTTTCTCTTCTTTTTCTTTTAATTTGTTTTCGGTTTCTTTGATTTCTGTTTCTATGTTTTTAATTTCTCTTATGTTGGTCTCATTTTTACTCTTTAATGAGTTTTGTTCGTTTTCTAGTTTTGTTATTTCATTTTCTATATCTTTTACTTTTTTTTCTATATCACTTATATCATAATCTATTTTTGTTGATTTTTTTTCAATACTATCGTTTTTTTTGTTTTGTTTTATTGTTTCTTTTTCGTTTTTTATCTTTATCCCTTCTGTTTCTAAATTGTTTTTTTTGCTTTTTAATAATGTTGTTTCTCATTCTAATTTTGTTTTTTTGGTTGTTATGTTTTGTTTTTTTTGTTCTAGTTTTATTTTCTCATTTTCTTCGTTTTGTATTTTGTTGTCTAAGTCTTTTTTTTCTCTCTCTAAGCCATCTTTTGTGTCTATGTTTTCTTTTAATTCTGATCCTTTATTTATAATTTTTTCTGCTAGTTTTTTGTCAAGCTTTTTGAGACTTTCCTCTGTATTACCATTCCCTTTATATTCATTGTATATGTCGGGATATCTTTTTTCTATATCCTCATAGCTTTTACTGGGTTTGTTGTCTCCTATACTTTGTATTCTTTCTGTTGTTATCTTGTTTGCCTTGTCTTCTATTTCTTGTTTTATCTGTGTTATTATACTTTCTTTTTTTGTAATCTCACTATTTGTTTTTGATAATTTGTTTTTATTGTTGGTGTCATTTTTTTCTAATATTTTTATATCTGCTTCTATCTCCATTAACTCGTCTTTAAATTTTTCTATGTTTTTTTCTGCTTCTGTTAATTTTGTTTTGATGGAATTTAATTCTTCAGTGTTTTCTTTCATTTTTTCTTCATTTTCTTTTATTGCTTCTGTTTCATCAATACTATTGTCCTTTAAGTTTCTCTTTTCTTCTATTTTTGTGTTTTTTTCATCGTTTAATTTCACTATTTCTGTTTTTTTTGTAGTAATGTCTGTATTTATATCTTGTATTCTTGTTTCATTCTTGGTTTTTTCTGTTTCTTTGCTACTTTTTTCGTTGCCTTTATCTGTAATAATCTGTTCAATATCTGTTCTTTCTTTTGTAATTTTTATCATTTCGTTTTTTGTGTTTTTTGCTTTATCTTCAAGACTTCTTGCAATCCTTCTGATGTCGTTTTGTATGTTTATTGTGTTTTTTTTAGAAAAAACTATCTCTTTGAGTCATGCAAAGAGTTCGTCACTGGAATCTGAAATAATATCATTTAAATCATTTATATCCATGCCGTTACGAATTTTTTCGTAGTTGTCTCTAATCCTTGATAAGGATTGTTGTTTGTCACTCATTGTTTCTTATAAGGAATAAATACTTTTTTTATTCTTCGTCTATAATTTCATCACTCACCATATCTACTACGATATCAGAGAGAAGTTCTTTATATTCTGGAATAACTGATTGAAGGTAGTCGTCGATAGCTTTTGGATCTTTTTCATTTTCTTCCAAAAATCTTACATCTTCTTCGGTCATTGCATATTCTACAGATTCTAAAACCTCATCCATAATAGTGTCGTAAACATCATCTTTGTCGATGTCAGGATTGATGGCTTTTAGTTGGTTGTAAACATAGTTTGTTGCTTGAGTTAGATTAGTAATTTTTTCCATTTTTTACATATATATAATTGATAAAAATATTATGCTGCTTGTGTTGTGGTTTCTTGTTTGCTATTTAATTCAATTGTTTTTGGTGTTTCTAAAATCTTTTCGTCTTCTTTTGCTGTTTTTTCTGCTTCTACAAACGGTGTTACTCGAGCGTTTGCTCTTTCTCTTGCGTATAATGCTCCGTAATAATTTATTCTAGCTTTGATTGCTTTTATCGCTGCTACTTCTTGATCATTATTTTCATTGCTTGTTTTTATATCGAGTATGGCGAAAATATTATTTCTTCATGCATTAAACATTGTATGAAACTGTTGTGGATCCATTTGCATTCCCATAGCAGATCATGCCTTATCTACAGCACTATTAACTTTGATACCTGTATAGCGGAGAAATCTTGCTTTTTCAAATCCCATGATAAACCTTACTCAATCTTTTCCTCAGTTTTTTGTACTATCACCTATTTTGTTGAATTTTTTAATGAGTGTATGAATTGTTCTATTTCTTCTAATGGTATCCATCTTATTTTTTTTGGGACTATTGAATAATTTTCCTTGTCTTTGTTCATATCTAATTAAGCCTGTCGGTACGTTTTCTAAATCTTTTTCTGAAAAATTTTCAAACTTGTTTGTGTCTTTTGCGAAGAAATTTTTTTTTACCTTTTCATAATTATTTTTTTCTGCTTTAAGTTCTGTTTTTATGTCTGCTAATTCTTTATTTAATCTTTCTTTTTCTGTTTCGTTGGCTACTTGTATATCTTTGATTTTGTTGGTATATCTATCAATAGTTTGCATTACTCTTGTTTTCGCTTTCCCTATTATAATCTCAGCGTTTTCTTCTGTTTTTTCTGATTTATCTTCCAATAAATCTTTGAGGTCATCCATCTTCATTGTTTGTTTTGCTTCTATTTCAGATCTTTTTTTGTCCATATCTTGTGTATGTTGATTGAGCTTTATTTGTTCTTGTGTTGCTTGGTCATTGATAATAAAGTTTGCATAGCTATTTGCTTTTTTGATTTGTTCTTTATCAGAATCAGAAAAATAATCTTTACCATCGTTGATATTCCATTGGTCGATTATTTTACGAGCTAGTTCTTCTTTGGAAATTCCGTTTTCATATAATCCTTCATATATCTTCGTGTTTTCTGGTAGATTTAGCTCTTGCTCATTGTTTCGTTGTCCTTCTTTTTGGATAGTATCCAGTTGTCCTTGGATAATTGGGTCTAATCAATCTTTCATGGTACTTGTGTAAATAAATAAATTTTCTTACTATAATAGTATCCAGAAAAATTTATTTGTCAAAAAACTCCGTCATTTTTGCGGAGTCTTGATATTTATTGCTTGCCTTTTGTGTTAAAATATGTGTGATGTGTGTTTGGTGCTAATGTAATATCTTTTAAACAATTATTTACCATTGACATTTAATGTTAAATAACTATATTCTTATATAGAACATTTTTGGCTTTTAATAAAGACAAATGACTGATAAATCTGAAAAGTTTCGAGATATTCCTGCTATCAGAGGTATGCTTGCAGATCCTATGAGAACTTCTCGTAAAATAGAAGAGTTTGGTGATAAATTATCAAAAAAATTGGATGAAGTACCTTGATCAAACAATCTCATGATTTCAAATGATAGATTTTCGGATATGCTTTCAGATGCCATCAGAAATAACCAAAGAGAATATGATAGTTTATCAGACAATATAGAAAATCTTTGAGATACTTATGAAGATATTTGATGGGAATTACAAAGTTCAATGTATGATGCAATAGACGAGATACAATGAATTAGAAAACAAATGCAGATAAAGAATGATATAGCAAAAAAAAGTATGGAACAGGGTAATATTACAAATACATATTTAGACAATATAGATCAAGGAATAGACCAAACCAATAGATGAATAAACTATACTAACAGATGAATAGATCATACCAATTCAAAATTAGGTACAATAGATTCAGATATGAACCAAGGCTTTAATCAAGTATGACGTTGATTAAATAAAATAAGTTGATGAATAGAAGATCTTACGTGGGTCAATACAGTTCAATATGGTTCGAATGTACTTAAAAAAACCAATAAAAATATAATACATCTAGCACAACAATATGGTCGACCCATGAAAAAGACATTAATGGCTCTTTTTGCAAAAAATTATTTACAAGAATGAAATATCCAAACATTATCAAGTATGACATGAGAATGGCATCCTGGACTTGAATATTATTTAAATCTTTGAATGACAAGCAATGAGGTGGAAAATCTCAAAAAACAATATGGAATAGAAAAAAATGTTTTATCTCAAATGGAACAAGAAATAAATAATGAATTATCATTGGAAAAATTAAACAAAGACAGAGAAAATTTGTTTGATGAAAAAGCTAGGATTTTAAGCGGATATGAAGAAAAATATAAAGAAGATAAAGGAATAAGAAAAAATGAATCTCTTTCTACGCGGCAGAGCATAGAAGTAATGAAAATGGCTGGAAATAGCGTAAAAGATATTGTGGAAAAAATAAAGATAAATGGAGAAGAAATTCAAAAAGCAAAAATAAGACATTTCGAACTCGATCAAGATATAAAAATAAGGAAACAAACACTACAACTAACGGATGAAGAAATAGAGCTTATTGATATATATCAAAAATCAGTATGAACAAGAGATATGGCTGAGCTTACCAATAGATGATTGATGGATGAAAACTTTCTGGAAATACTGTCAAAAAACATGGAATTAACAGGAGAATGATCTTTGGAATTGGTACATAGAATGACTTTGGACGAGAATTGAGTGAATCCTACGTTTGAACATGATGGTGATGTTGGTAGATGGCAACAGTTAAAGGCACAGACCATCCAATGAAATATTAGTTTAAGACAAAGATGATTTATAATTAAGGGTTTAGAAAATATCGGTGATTCTCTTCAACAAACAAATAAATGAATAGCCAATATTCATATGGATCTCCAACAAACAAATGAATGAATTGATAATGTGAATATAAACCTAGAATATATGAATAATCAATTAGGAGAAGCTAATGAATATTTATTTAATTTAGTTGAATCAGGCGAGGAAACTAATTCCTTGCTTATAGAAGGGAACCAAGTTTTGGGAGAATGAAATGAACTTTCAAGGATTACCAATCAAATATTGGTAGGAATAGGCTGACAAATAGTGAATACATGAATGCAAATTACAGAAGTTTTGGAAAATATTGGCGATGCTATTGTCGTTGGTTTTAATCAGACATTAGATGTATTGCAAAACATACAGGAAATCAATCAAGGTATACAATTTATCAATCAAGAAATGCTCCAAGAATTATATAAACAATCAAGTATATTGTTAAGTATTGATCAAAGATTAACCAAACCATTGGATATTCAGGCAAATGAATATTTTATGTATGGGACAGAAATGCTTGGTACACAGGAAAACCCATCTAAACAAGATCGAATCGTTGCTTTGGAAAGTTTTGAAAACTGATTGAAGCTCAGAAATACACATTTTTTGAATCTTTATGGTGCTTGAACTGCTTTAAGGAATCTTGGAAAAGAAAAAAGGGCAGCAGCTTATTTGGAAAGAGCATATAAATTTGCCAAAAAGCCAGAAAATATCTCATTAGCCAAAACAATCGCAATGGATATAGCTAAAATATATATTAAATACTTAGAATTAAAAATAGCTAAGCATTGGCTTGATGAAGTCATTGTCCATGATATAGAAGACTTGGAGGCATATTTACTCAAAGCTAGAATTACTAATGTTCTAGACCAAAAAGAAGAATTTAAAGGACTTCTTGATACTATTTATCATAAAATCATAGAGTGAAGTACAAAACCTACCTTGACTGGTAACTATCAAGATGTTTTGAAATATCTCTACAAACCGGCTACTGATCTTGTCGATCAGCACATCCAGAAATGAGTGTTGGCCAAATTGCTTAATATTTTACCCAGTCTCCAGAGTATCTGACACAAAGATGCTGTGAAAACCGTTATTTCATCTGTCTTATTTCACTATCCCCAGAAGTTGTTCTCTATAGGAATCGATGTTCAAGCTATTATCAGCAATCACAAAGACTATTTTCTTCCATTGTATCAAGAGTATGCAGACAAAAAATTTGCAGGATGAAACTCCAAAGATTTTTTTGCTGTAGCATATTTGTGATATGGAAGCATAGATTTTGATTACTTAGATCGTCTTATTGCGGTCTGATTTGAATATGATCTTGATTATATAGCTTTGAAAAATGATTCATCAGAAAAAAATAAAGTACACAAAACCAATCTCCAAAATAAGATATATGCTTTATGACCTTCAGCAAAATATATGCTCAGGGATTATCTCAAAAATCATCCAGATTCACTTCTTATTTAATTTTATTTCCATCCCTTGGGATATAAAAACCCCGTGACTTTAGTCCGTATTATAA
>CAYRIQ010000016.1:0-6671 GCA_964424505.1 uncultured Candidatus Peribacteria bacterium
GAGTCCCCCCTCTGTTTCAGAGGGGGAAAGGGGGAGTAATAATCCCCTGGGGGGAGGGGGAAACTAAGAGACAAAAAGATACTACTTGAAAAAATGAGAGGAATCAGTATAGTACTATCGTTTATCTTCTTACAAAGGAAAAGATGACTACAATAACAGTAGAGAAAAACAAGTTTGATATCTTAAAAACCTATGGTAGTGAGATAGTAATTTCAATTGATAAAAACTTATGGAATAAAATATATGCTGACTATATAGAAGACCAGGATATGGAAAAGAATAAGACAAAACTTGTCAAAAAATATAGTAATTCTATCAAATCTTGATTTGGACTAAAAATATAAAGATGTTTATATTTACCAATATAGCAGAAAAGAGCCTAAATAAAATAGATTCTATAAATAGAGAGTCTATTTTGTATAAGTTAAGACAAATCAAGGCATGAAAGATAGAATGAGATATTTCTAAATTACATAAATTTTGAGAAGCAAGCCACAGACTTAGAGTCGGGGATTATAGATTGATACTCAAAAAGGTTGAAGATTGATATATTGTGTTAGATATATGACATAGGCAATCAATTTATAGATAAGTTAACAATCTAATTGTTACTATAATATATCCGCACTCGTTTACCCTCGGTAAGCCGGGGCGGAAAAACAGGAAGACCCTCGGCCGAAAGGCTGGGGGTTTTTCTTACTCCCCCTTCTTCCCCCTCTAAAATAGAGGGGGCTGTTCCCTTCCTCTATTTTAGAGGAAGGGTTAGGGATGGAGTAACCATCCCTTGGGGGGAGGGGGAAACTAAAAGACAAAAAGATACTACTTGAAAAAAAGAGAGGAATCAGTATAGTACTATCGTTTATCTGATAATAAAAAAAAGATGACTACAATAACAGTAGAGAAAGTGCCACAGAGTATAGTTAAGAAATATGGAACAAATATAGACTATAAGACATATAATAAATATATTCTTAAGGATAAAATAACTGCACTTAAGAATGCTTTTTACAATCCAAAAAAAGATTCGTATTGACCATTTGAATGAGAACAAGCAATAAATTTTTTAAAACTATTAGACCATGAAGCTTCTATATAAGAAATCATTTACCAAATCATATCAGGACTTATGAGAGAAGATGAGGGATAAAGTCAAAAATGTCCTGCAAATTTTTATGCTCAACCCAATAGATAAAAGACTCCGTAATCATTGATTAGAATGAAAATATGCATGAAAAAGAAGTATTGATGTTACAGGTGATATTAGAATTATCTTTAAGGAACTAAGCGATTGAAAGTATGAATTAGTGGAAATATATGATGTATGAACACATGCTCAATTATATAAATAATTAATAATCTAATTATTATTATAATATATCCGCTCCTCGTTTACCCTCGGTAATCCGGGGCGGAAAAACAGGAAGACCCTCGGCCGAAAGGCTGGGGGTTTTTTCTTACTCCATCCCTAACCCTTCCTCTAAAATAGAGGAAGGGAACAGTCCCCCCTCTGTTTCAGAGGAAGGAACTTCTGTGCTCTAAAATAAAGAAGAGCTATTGAAAAAATGAGGAAAATCAGTATAGTACTATTACTTTACTACTTACTTCAACATCATGGGAACAACTAAATTTACTATAAAAATATCTCAAGAGGAAGATAAAAGCTTCTATGCAGAAGTGGTAGAATTGCCAGGATGTTTTTCTAGTGGAGAAACATTACAAGAACTAAAAGTAAATATAAAGGAAGCAATCCAGTGTTATCTCGAATGAATGCAAAAAGATATAGAGAAGGAGACGGTTTCATTTGATTACTGGAAACAATATGCCTAAGTGAAGAATTAAACCAGAAGAACTTATCAAATTATTGAAGAAACACTGATTCATAGAACATCATCGAAAGGGCAGTCATTGTATGCTCAAAAATGAAACAACAGGAAAATATACAGTCGTCCCATGTCATGGGAAAGAATTATGAATCTGACTAACATTGAAGATAATTCTTCAGTCATGATTGGATCGCGATCTATTATATAAGTAATCATACCCTTCCGCACTCGTTTACCCTCGGTTTACCGGGGCGGAAAAACAGGAAGACCCTCGGCCGAAAGGCTGGGGGTTTTTCTTACTCCATCCCTAACCCTTCCTCTAAAATAGAGGAAGGGAACAGTCCCCCCTCTGTTTCAGAGGGGGAAAGGGGGAGTAATAGAAGAAAGAGGAGAAATTACATAACAATATATTCTTTGATGCATTCTAAAACCTCTGCAATATCAGACTCGACCATATCATTCGTAAATCTTATAATCCTATATCCACTTTCTTTGAGTAGATATTCCCTGAGCTCATCATAAGCTTTATTTTCCTTTCTATTGTGGATAGAACCATCAACTTCGATGATTAGTTTTGTGGGGTGATGGTAAAAGTCTGCAATAAAGAATCTGTCTATTCAAGAATGTTCTCTATAAGCAAATAATGGTTTTTGTCTGTGGAATTTTAGTCAAAAAAACTTTTTACCTCTTAGGTATTCTCGAAGTATCTTTTCGGCTACTGTTTGATTATGTTTGAGATATGTAGAAAAAGACTTTATGTAATATGGCTTACGATAAAAACCTATATCTTCCATGGGGTACATAAAAAATAAATCATCAGCAACAAGTATATACTAGTGAATCTAGAAAAAAATGGACAAAATCAGGAAGAATGTTGTGTCTGCCCCGAATTATCGTCGGGGTCGCGGATAAACAGGAAGACCCTCGGCCGAAAGGCTGGGGGTTTTTCTATAATCAGCTAGAACCACCCGGGAGCAGGGACTGGAATAACTCTTGAAAAATCGAGAGGAATAAATACAATTAATAGGAAGAATATTTACTTTATATATATGCTATGATCGATCAAAATAAATTACTTTCTACAGATATTTCATTATTTGATAATTTTAAAATAAGAAAGGTTTTATATAAAGATGAATGGTATTTTCCTGTATCTGATATTGTATATGTACTCACAGAAAGTACTAATGTTGTAGATTATATAAAAAAATTAAGAAGTAGAGATGAAGAGCTAAAAAAAGGATGGGGACAACTTGTCACCCCCCTTTGGATAAATACCAGTTGATGACGTCAATTATTAAATTGTTGTAATACAAGATGTTCACTAAGAATAATTCAATCAATACCATCATGAAGAGCGGAGCCATTTAAAAAATGGTTAGCTTCTTTAGGAAATGAAAGAATAGAAGAAGTAAATAATCCTGAAATAGGAATAATAAGAGCAAAGGAAAGAGCTATAGAGTTACGAAAAAGACAATGACATGATGATAAATGGATCACTAAAAGAATACAAAGTTTAGAAACAAGAAATTCATTTACGGATATGCTAAAAAATAGATGAATAGAAAAATGATTTGAATATGCATTATTAACAAATAAAGTATATAGTATTTGATTATGAATTAAATGATGAGCTAGTGAATATAGAGATATAAAATGAATAAAAAAACATGATACTCTAAGAGATCATCTCGATCCATTAGAAATAGCATTGGTAGATCTAGCAGAAGCAGGATCACAGAAAATAATGGAAGAAAAGTGAAGTAAAGGATTTGAACAGGTCCAAGATGCTGTAATAGTATGATCAGAAATAGCATGAAATGCAAGAAAAAACATAGAAGATAAAATAGGAAAATCTATAATTTCAGATAAAAATTATTTAACAGATAATCAAAAGAATAAAAGAATATAATTGGATAATAAATAATTTACCTTCCGCTCTCGCGGAAAACCCCGTAGAACTACGGGGCAGGAAGACCCTCGGCTGAAAGGCTGGGGGTTTTTCTATTACCTCACCCCCTACCCTTTATCCACGAAGGTGGACTCTCCAATACCCCGTAGCGAAATGTACGGGGCAAGCTTAGAGAGGGGATAATCAATGGGTAGAAGAGGTATTGAAAAAAAGAGAGGAATCAGTATATTATCACTAATATTTACTTGCTAATAAACCAACATGGTAAATTTTACTGCTCTTTATACCAAAGAAGTTGAAGGCTGATATACGGTTGAGATATTGGAGTTGCCTGGTTGTGTAAGTTATGGAAAAGATATGGAAGAAGCACAAATGATGATAAAAGAAGCTGCTGCTGGGTATTTAGAAGCACAGAAAAAAATAGGAACAAACATGAAAAACTTCTTCAATAAAGAAACTTTTATTTCGTCTGTTCCTGTTGTATATGAAACAGTATAAACCAGAAGAAATCAAAAGATTTTTGATAAGTAATGGACGACAAGAAACTCATCAGAAATGAAGTCATTGTTATTTGTATAATCCAGAAACCAAGAAATTGACAACCATCCCTATGCACTGCAAAGATATAAAGACATGAACATTGATGGCAATCCTCAGACAGACAGGACTAACCAAGAAAGATTTAGAATAGGGAAGACCCTCGGCTGAAAGGCTGGGGGTTTTTCTTACTCCATCCCTAACCCTTCCTCTCCCGCCTTGCGGGACTATGTGCCATAGAGGAAGGGAACAAGTCTCCGGCGCCTGCCCCGCACAAAGTTGCGGGGTTTCAGAGGGGGAAAGGGGGAGTAATAATCCCCTGGGGGGAGGGGGGAAACTAAAAGACAAATAGATACTACTTGAAAAAAAGAGAGGAATCAGTATAAGAGGATTGGTTTTATACTTAACTAAGAAAATATGTTATCAAATTATGTTCATTTCCTTTTAGGAAAAGCAATGTATGAAAAAGATGAAAGTTGATATATTGTTGCAAGTGTTCCTTGATATCAGTGATTTTTTTCACAAGGACAAAATATCGAAGAGGCAAGAGAAAATCTAGTTGATGCTATTGAATCAGTAATTTTTCATAAAATCCAACATAATGACGAAAAAATAATTAAAGAAATAAAATCTTTTACTTCAATACAGAAACTAGAATATGCCTAGATTAGTACCATTAAAACCAGAAGAAGTTTGTGATAAATTAAAGAAGGTATGATATAAATGACCAGAAGTATGAGGTAAACATTTGCATATGACTAGATGATCAGATATGGTTCCTGTTCCAAAGCATTGATGAAAAGAAATATGAGTTGGTCTGATTTCTAAAATTATTAAAGAGGCATGAATTTCTAGAGATGAATGGATAAAATTATAATAAGTAATTATTACTATAATATATCCGCTCCTCGTTTACCCTCGGTAAGCCGGGGCGGAAACAGAAAGACCCTCGGCTTTCGCCCCGTAGTACTACGGGGTAGGCTGGGGGTTTTCTAATCTTCTCTAATTGTCTAAAAAATTACAGTTTTTTATATCAGAGTTTTTCTAGTTTGTTTGAAATGTCTTGATATGTTTTGCCACACAGGAGTCATCCAGCAAACGTTACGTCTTGGGTAACCTCACACAAACAAAAATCTGGCATTAAAAAATTTTCTTTGCTGAGCTCATCAGGAAATTCAACATCAGCCATAATAAGTCATGTAAGCTCCTCTTGAAAAACATCAACCTCTATGGTGAGTCATTGATAGGGTAGATAATATCTATGCTTATGAATTTTATTGGGTAAATAGCTTCGAATATAATTAAATTCTTCTTGATCAACAAAAATAGTTTGCTCTTCTTGAAAAGAACGATTATCTTCTACTATAGGACATTTTTTTGTAAAATTATATACGTCATCTGTTTTACGAAATCTTATTTGTGCTGGCATATCTTTTCAGGGAATGTAGACATCCTCCACTGTTTTAAAAGGATATGTATAAAGATTTGCAGGTATATATTTAAGTAAATATGTTTTTTCTCTTTCAATCATAGTAGTATAAAAAAATATAAAAAAGTTTTCTCTTATGTATCCAAACAACAAGAATTGGTAAATGTCTGTTCTTCTAATGCTTTAATTATTGCTTCATCATTTTTTTGTTTTATCTCTTGATAGAGATTAATTTTTTTTGTATCAAGGATACAGGAAGAAACTTTTCCGTCAGGAGAAACAACAATATCATTATATTGTTTGCAAAAATTTTGGTCTAATCCGTGATTTTTAACAAAATCACAAGCACATGTTCTTAAAAGAACTTTAGCTCATCATAGAGAATATGTTTTTTCATTTTTCGAAATAGTAGTGTTTGGCTGTAATATAAATCATTGTTTTTCTAAAAAAGGGACAAGAGAATCGTTTGGAACAAATAATGGACTACTTTTTGGACTAAGCTCAAGATATTTTAATGTAATGTTTTCTTTTTTAATAAAAGAGAGTATCTTGTCTATATATAAAGGTGTATCAAAATAGGTTTTAAGTAAAGTAGAATTGATTCTAACATCAAGATGTGGGTATTTATTTTTTATGGTTAAAATATTATTGATAATCTGTTCAACAGATATATTTTTTCAGATAATTGTTTCATAAATTTCTTGCTGAAAAGTGTGTAACGAGATATTAATTCTATCTAAAAATCATATTTCATCTATATGGTTCTGTAGTAACGATCAATTTGTTACCATACTCAAAAATGCTCAACGCTCTTTTAATCAACTAAGGATATTTTTTATATCTTTTGATAGTAAAGGCTCTCATCATGTTACCGTTACTCAATATATAGGTATTTGTGATTTTGTTAGGCTATAAAGATATGTATAGTCATCCGCATTAAGTAATTCTTTTTCTGACCCATCACATCATT
>CAYRIQ010000016.1:6681-17661 GCA_964424505.1 uncultured Candidatus Peribacteria bacterium
GACAGAAACTACATTGATAATTACATTTTTGTGTAAGGACATACCTCAAGTCCCTTTCAATATTGCTGATAGGTACATGTTGATCAATGGATGTAATCTGCCTTGGTTCTTTTTCAAATCATCTCATGGTTTTGGGTAAAAAAATAAAAACAAGAGCATTATATTTTCTCAAAAAAAGAAAAAAACTGACGAAGCTATGAAAAAATATTTTTGAAATTAAAAAAAACCAATCTTTAGATTGGTTGGTTACCGTAAATAAAAAATTGTTAGAAAAATTCTATATTTCAAAATATTGTACAAGGTCAAGGAGCACATCAGTCTAAGATAGCCAATTTATAGTATTTATCAGGATGTTTTGTATCCATAATGAAAATAATAGGTGTTGTATGATCAGGAAATTGTTTGTCACATGAGTAATTATAGTCTATAGGTTCTATGTATATGACAGTAAAGCCAATCATAGAAGGGAAATATGCACTTTCCTTATCAAAAATCCCAGTAGAAAGGTTACATCAGGACGCAAGATGTTTATCTTGTATTTCTTTGATTAAAGGTATTTCTGGATTTTTATATAATACTTCTATATAATCATTTCATATATGTCATTTAGCATTATAAACAATATTTTTATATTTTTTTAGGATTAATCAGGTTGCTTTTTGATAAGAATATGTATCATATCACCAAGATGTTTCGATTTTTATTCATAAAGAATCATATATATAAAAATATTTATATCAGTGAATATAACTAAATTTTCGTCAACTTTCTTTGTCTATATAATATCCGTATTCTCAGGTAACAATATTAGTATTGTTTTCAGCTAAAATTTCTCATGTAGTTTGTTGTATAATAATTTTTGGCTCATTTGTTCATTTAGTTTCAAATCAGGTATCTCTTATAATATGTACATTATTTTTACAACCTACAACAAAAATTAACAATAGAGGTAGAATAAAAAATATAATTTTCCTCATCTTTATTTGATAAATAAATAAACATGTATATAGCTTTTTATTTTGAAAATTCAAATAAATAGACGTGGAAATACCACGTCTAATATTATTAATTAGGACGTAAAAAGAGCATGTTATATACTTGACAACGTTCAACCATACGGTCAAGAAATGTAGTAAAGTTCATAGATTTGAGGTTTGGATTAATTGAACAGCCATTTATACAATTAAATGCACAATCTGTATAATAAACAGTAGATCCTGTTCCTCCAACTTTCCAGTCAATAGAATGTACGACAAGATAGTGTGCCCCTTTTGTGCCATTGGCATAATAGTGTGTACCTATAACTAAAAATGGAGCATGATAGGTATTGATGTGAGTTAGCATTTTTTTAATGGCAATAAATCTCCCTGTAGGATTATTTGCACCATTTTCATAGATAGCAGAAATATACTGACTATCATATGTGTTGCCAAATGAACGTAGTGTTGTAATAAGTTTTGGATCATTAGGACTTATTTCCAAACACTTTTCTTTTATACGATAAACTTTAGCAGGACTACATTCATAAGCATTTCCATTTCCACGAGCAATAGATCCAATAGCAAGCATATAAGATGTCCAACTACATGATGAACCATCTGGCTGTCCCATATGACTATATGCAGTTTTATAGACTTGATTGACTGCAAACATTTGGCTTGGGATCTGACTAGCATTTGTAGCATTAAGAATGGTCGATGAGGCAATTTTCATTTGTCCCGTCGATGAATTTTCATCATTAATAGATATGCCATTTTGTGGTTCATCTCCAGAATTTTCATCGAGAGGATACTTTTCTTTTTTGCAACTACCCAAACTTATGATGAGCAATGCAAATACGATTAATTTTTTCATAATTGTAATTTTTTCATTAATTTGTTATTTTGATTATATTCACCAATCAAGACACATTATTAGGAAGGATTTCTTGGTGAAAAAACACTTCCATTGTTTTCCAGTTCCTAGGTTTGGAAATATTTTGTTTACGGTTTTGTTTGTCTATTTATATGTAAGAATATATAAACCTTATGGAGCACTATATGACCGTGTAAATCAATCAGCTCATTTCGCCCTGGTAATATTTACCAGGGGTTTGAGCGGATAGTTTGTTGCCATACAAACATATGGAATGAGAGAGAAGTTTCGACTGATAAGTACAACAGTACTTCGATGCAGGAACGATACTTGCTCATTACCACGAGAGATTGTATATAGACAGAAGTAGAAAAAAATAGACAAAGTCATGACAAAAAAATTATATTGAAAATAAGTAATGAAGAAGGACAAAAGTAATAAAAAAAATTTAATAATAAAAACGTCCAATCCAAAGATTGAACATTTTAAAGGAGTCGATATGTATGTTTTGAAATAAAAAGACAAAATAATTCAGAATATTTATTTTTTAGATTTAAGTTCATTCCAAAGTTTTTCTTCTTCTTTACTCAATTTTTTGGGTATGTCTATTTGTGGAATCACATATAAATCACCTTTTTTGCTAAAAATTCCACTGCTACCAAATCCTTTTCCGCTGATTTTAATCATATCACCGACCTGGGTACCTTTTGGCACTTTAATATGTAATTTTCATTCGGGATGTGGTACAATTATGTCACCTCCTAGTACCATATCAAAAATACTTACATGTGTTTTTGTATACAGATGCTCGCCTTTTCTTTCGTAGAGTTTTGAATTGATAACATTGATTTGGATATAAAGATCTCCAATATGGTGTTCAGATGATTCATTACCTTTATGAATAAACTTTATATATGCTCCAGATTTGATAGCTGCAGGTATTTTTACTTCCAAAGTTTCTTTAACTTTTTCTAATCCTCATCACGCCAATGGCTTCCCATCCTTGATATAGACATGTCCAATTCCTCCACAGGCGCTACATGCTCATTGACTTTGCATGACTCCAAATGGAGTTTGAATTTGTTGGACTACACTACCACGCCCACCACAAACTTCACATATTTTTTCTTCAATACCAACCATTTTTTTAATTCTAGTATAAGCTATAGTTTTGCTTACTCAACTATATGCTTCTTCAAAAGAAATATCTATAGCAACCTGGATATCTTCTCCTCCATGAGTTTTTTTCCTTTGTGATCATCACCCAAATCCTCATCAGAAAATTCCGCCCATAATATCTCCAATATCAAAATCTCCAAAATCAAATCATCAACCTCAGCCACCAAACCCTCAAAATCAACCAAAATCTGAACCTCATTGACCGTTAAAACCTCCAAATCCTCATTTTCTATAACTATCATATTGAGATTTTTTTTTCGCGTCACCAATTACTTGATATGCTTCATTCATTTCTTGAAATTTTTTTTTGTCGCCACCTCTATCTGGATGATGCTTAATAGCTGCTTTTTTAAAAGCTTTTTTTATGTCTTCTGGCGATGCATCTTCTTGTACTCATAATATGTCATAATAATTTTTTTTTATATCAAAATCCATTGGGTATTGTGCATAAAAAATTAAAAATAAATGATCCTCAAATCATAGTACATATAAAATAGCACTATAGTACGCAGAGTGATATAATATAGAAAAAAGAAAAAATTGCAAATAAAAGTATACTCTATTTTGTTTACGTAAATATTTTTATATATACACTATTTGACACAAAAAAATTTCTGATTATACTTACTTATACTATTATATATTTTATATGATATAAGTCATAGTATGGGTATACAAAGTGCTATACAGGAATTTGAAAAAATGGATGTAGTCCAACAAAAAGAAAAATTATTGTATATGCTTGAACAAATTAAAAATTCAGATCAAGTATTTTTGGATATATTTACTTTACTTTCAAAAGACCAAACAAATATAGATCAAAAGTTTTTGATAGGAATATATGGAGATATATTGGTATTTGCAGAAGCTATAGCGACATACAATTCTTCCAATAAGGAAAAATCATTGATGGCATTACAAAAGAAATTGCAGGCTATGCATGAAGAAGAAATGAAGGACAGAGATCAGGAACAAAAAGATATAGAGGTACTCTTACAGAAAATATAATTTTATTTGTATAATCTATCTATTACTATGCCAGAAACTGGACCAGAAAAAAATTATCAATTGGAAGCAAAAAATGAAAAATCATTATCTCCAGAAGAGCAAAAAGCACTTGAGGATATAAATAAATTTTTGCAACCAAAAAATTATAAAGAATGAAAAACTGTATTAGATGCCCAAGATGCCAATGATCAACTAGTAAAAAATATACAAGAACAATACAAAAAAATCAAAGAAAAGGTAAAAGAAAAACAAACAACAATAGGAAGTACTAGTACTAAAGAGCGAAAAATGATTGTAGATAGGCCAAACACACACACAGAAATAAGAAAAGAAAATCTTGTATTGGATACTGAAGCACAACTAGACAATAGTTGACAAGAAAAATGAAAAGTCGAATATATAGATCAAGAGCAGATTAAAGAAATAGTTGAAAATATCAAAAATAATATTATGGATCCAAAATTTTCTGTGACAATCAATTGACGTTCAGATGCAAATATATTTTTACCATGACCAACAGCAAATACATTGATAGTAACATACAATGCGCTTAGACAAAATTTATGGAATGATATGCCAGATGCTATCAAAACAAAATTTAGCACTCCTACAAAACCAGAAAACCCAACGGAAAAACAAATGAGTGATTGGTTAAATACTATCTTGGCACAAGCAAGAGCATTGAGATCATTAGAATTGATAAAAAATAATATCTGAATAAATACTTTTAAAACTATGCTAGAAAAAGGAAACACAAACATAAATATACAGCCATATCTGCCTACTCTCGAAGGACAAGATAGATGAACAAGTATTGTATGCAAAAGAAATATGCAAACAGAAGACATAACGACTACGACAAATCCTACACAAGAAATAAAAGAAATAGTAAAACAAAGAGAACACTTTGAATTTTATACCGCTATAAAATTTACATATCCTGATGGAAGATCAATATATAAAATGTTTCAAAGATCTATGAATGTAGAACATGGTACGGGAAAGCCTATTACGTTACATAACGTATGAAATTGGAGACCAATAAACATCACAAAAAATGCAGATGGTAGCACTATTCCTACTGATATTGGTACGAGCAAATATAAAAATATATCAGAACCAAATATTGAAGAAATAGCAAAAAAAGATCGAACTCACACAACATCAGTTATGGAAAAAACAACCGTAAAAAATCCAGATGGAACATTTGCAATCGCACAAGAATATACAACTATGCCTGCTACAAAAACCACACTACCTACAATAGCATATCCACTAAAAAACTGAGATATAAGTACGTATTGAGAGACAACAAAGCTTATATCGTTGATTGACAAAACATATCCTATAAATAATATGGATGATATAAAACTATATACTATTAAACAACCATCAGAAGTAGGAGGGTTTTAATAACTATCAAAAAGTTTTTATGAAAAAAATACTATCTACTTTATTGGTATCATCAATGTTATGGTGATGAATCCAACAGAGTGTAGCACAAAAAACAATAACGCAAACTACCAAAAAAGAAATGGTAGAGTTATTTATGGATGATCACAATAAAATGATTCAACAATCATATAGTGATATATTAAAAATGTATGGAAAAGAACAATGAATGGAGATTATCAAGAAACATCTCCTCATTGAAATAAATAACGAAAGAGCCAAAGCAGGAGTAAATCCCTTGCAACAAAATATATACTTAAATAAAGCATCACAAGAATATGTATCATTTTTGTCTATACATAAAAATAAGTATTATAATACAAGCAGTGGTGCAATACTGCAAGATACGCACACACAGTACAATGCAGATGGTACAAAAAAAATACTTATGGAAAGGACAATGCAAGCATGATATTCAAGTCCTTTTGTGAGTGAAAATATAAGTACATGACCAACAACTATCAAAGAAGTAATAACTTGCTGGATGAATTCTTCAGCACACAAAAAAACTATGTTAAGTCCGGAATATAAGGATATATGATTATGAGTATCATCAACAGAAAATATACGAGTAGCAAATTTTGGAAAGCCAGACATAAAAAATAGAAAACGAACGATCCAAAGCAGTTAATTTTTATACATCAAACAATCTATTGCTTTTTTACTAAAAATATATATAGTAAAAACACGTGTATAAACGTAAATTGTTATATTATTAATGGTCAACTCTATTCAGATTTTGTTTTGTCTTATGTCTGAAAAAGACTAAGACTTTGTTTTCTGAAGACCAACCAGCCCCGCTAATTTTTTGTGGGGCCTTTTTTATATTAATTATTTTTTTTGATTGCAAGTCAGCACGGCAATTTTTTGACTAAAAAAAGATAATAATTGACACCAAAATAGACTAGTGCCATCACCGTAAAAATAATAAGTTTATTTGTCCTATTGGTTCACTGGATGAGTATAAATATCATCATCACAAATGACCAAATCCAGACAAACGCTCTGATTTCTTTTCTTCCTCGTCCAAGTCACAGAAGCCTATGATGGAGATGAGTATAATCTCATGTAAGGGGATTTTTTTTCATGACGAAAATTCTCCATAATCAGACCCATATCGCGTCAAATATTACCAACGACAACGCTACGATCAGTGTTCCAATTTTTGCTCCTCAAATCACGGAGAGATAGGCTAAACTAAATCCAAAAAACATAATACCAATATCTCTTACTAGCCCTAGTGGTTTATATTCAATAATACTTGCGACGAGACTTATACAAAATAAAATAAAAGACATATCTTTTACAAAAAGTAATGTTTGCATATTTATTTCAGTAAAATTCGTATAATATTTGAATACGACAAACTGGATCAGTAAAAAAATAGTCAAAAATCCTATACTAGATACACCACTTGCTTGTGCATATATTCAGTCAAATCGATTGATAGCATTGATACACAAAATAGACCACAACATAAAACCAATACTCAATAACCACTGAGGGATAATCCATATATGTCCATTGATCATAAACTCTTGAGTTCATATTTGACCTATCCAAATAGCAAGCAATGCGCCTCCAAAATGTCCAATGAGTCTCAAAAATGGAGGAACTTTAAAAGTAATTTTTCCGATATAATGCAATTCTTCCAAGAGTTCAAAAATGACAATAGGCAGAGAACCTATAAACAATCACCAAAAAATATTGTTATGTAAGTACTCAGGAAATAGCGTTCACACAATAAGTAAAAATCAAAGATAGACAAATATTCATTGTATCGTTGGTACAGGTTTTCTTGTATTTTTGAGATCATTACCTGGTTTATCAAGTATATGCCAACGATCAAAAAGTTTGATGCCGAGATATCCTACTGCTATAGCGATTATAGGGACGAGAATATATTTCATATATATAGGCAAAAAAATAAATACAATACACAGTGTACTGTTTTTAATCAAAATTTCTAATCAAAAATAATCTTGTTTTTTTGGTGACAAAACATTACACTGCAATGCATATATGAAAATTTTATAATTTTACAAAAGTGTAATGGAAGAAGCAATTTTGAAACCACGCCACTCGCTTTCGCATATACTTGCTCAAGCCGTTCAAAGATCGATAGATCCAACTGCAAAACTTGGTATAGGACCTGCAATAGATACAGGATTTTATTATGATTTTGTTTTTTCTGAAGGAATAGAATGCAAGGAAGATAATCTCAAAGAGCTCAACAAGATGATGGTAAAAATCGTCAAAGAGAGTCAGTTATTTCATAGAATAGATTTGAATTATGATCAAGCAAAAGAGATTATTACTCTGCTTGGAGAACACTTTAAAATTGAGCTTATTGACGAATTTAAGGCAAACGGCGAGACAATTTTTTCTTATTATATCAATACTATTCCTCTTTCTGCAAAAGACAATTTACTCAAAGGAAGTAAGGAAGAATATATCAAAAAATATGAAAAATTAACTGATTATTTGAAATCGTTCAATCTCGGTGACGTGTTCGTAACATTTATCGATATGTGTGAATGACCTCATGTAGACAATACAAAAGACATCAATTCTGATGCGTTCAAACTCGATAAAATAGCAGGAGCATACCGAAGAGGAAATGAAAAAAATCCTATGATGACTAGGATTTATGGACTCGCTTTTGAAAATAAAGATGCTTTAAAGTCATATATAGAGATGATGGAAGAAGCAAGAAAAAGAGATCATAAACTCATTGGACAAAAATTAGATCTTTTTAGTTTCAGTGAATATGGTCCAGGATTTCCATTTTTCCATAACAACGGCATAATGATTCTCAACGAATTGCAAAAATATTGGAGAGAAGTGCATTATAGAGATGGTTATGAAGAGATCAAAACACCTATTATGTTAAGTAAAGAATTGCGAGAACTTTCAGGTCATCGAGGACATTACAAAAACAATATGTATATTTCTGTTATTGATGAAAAAGAATATGCGATCAAACCAATGAATTGTCCAGGGGGAATGCTTGTATACAAGACAACGCCAAAATCATATAGAGATTTACCACTCAAGGCAGGAGAATTTGGACTAGTACATAGGCATGAAATGTCAGGTACATTGAACGGTCTTTTTAGGGTGAGGACATTTACCCAAGATGATGCACATATATTTTGTACGTTGGATCAGTTCAAAGACGAAATTAAAAAAGTGATAGATTTGATTTTTGAAATGTATAATACATTTTGATTTACAAAACTCAATATAGAACTTTCTACAAGACCAGAAAGTTATACTGGTGAATTAGTTGATTGGGATTTGGCTGAAAAAAATCTTAAAGATGTACTTACTGAAAAAAATATTGATTATGTTTTGAATGAGTGAGATGGAGCATTTTACGGTCCAAAAATTGATTTCAAGGTGTTTGATGCTATTGGTAGAGAACGACAATGTGGAACTATCCAACTAGACTTTGCTTTACCAAAAAGATTTGAACTAGAATATACAGGAGAAGACTGACAAAAGCACACTCCAATTATGTTGCATAGGGTAGTCTATGGATCTATGGAAAGATTTTTGTGAATACTGATCGAACATTTTGCTTGAGCGTTCCCACTATGGCTTGCGCCTAAACAAATAAAGATTGTGCCTGTTGCTGAAAAATTTATTGACTATGCAAATCAGGTTGCAACTATAATGAAACAAGAATGATTTAGAGCAAGTGTAGATGCTGGAGATGATTCATTTAGCAAAAAAATAAGAAATGCAGAAATAGAAAAGATTCCATATATTATTATCGTAGGTGAAAAAGAAGAAAGTACAAAAACGCTTTCTATACGTGAATATAAGACCAAAAATCAGTATGAAACTGACATTACCGAGTTTGTCGACAAGTGTCTAGGTGAAGTCAAAACAAGAAGTTTATAATTAGCATAACGAAAAAATCCCTTAGAAAACAGAAGGGATTTTTTATCATTAATTAATTGCTCATACTATTTTTTTCTTGTTCACACAAAGAAGTATAAATATTATATCTTTGCGTTTCTGTAAGAATAGTATCAGGATTCTTAATTGTTTCTAACAAAGTAACAATATACTCTGCTTTTAGTTTAGTCGCTTCGCATGAAGTGTCATGAGCGACTTTATTCATTCTTTTTAATAGTTTTATAACAGAATAGTTGTTTGTTCTATTCAAAAAACTACTATTTTTGTCAAATCCTAACAACATATTACCAATAACATCGGTAGGATTTGTATTACTTATAAATTTTTGTCTCCTTATCATAATATAATGTTTATGTTTTAAATGTCTATATGTTTTTTGATAAAAAAATCAAGGGAAAATTTATGAACGAGGGAATAAAAAAATGGAGATAAAAACGTTGAATTTATTGGTATAAATAGTATATTGGATCAGATATTTATATTATATATTTAAAATTATGAAACTGACAACTATCGCGCAGATCTTCGCCGACTACACACCATTCCTCGATCAGGATATTATCCTCAATGGACGAGTAAGAAGCGTAAGAGATTCCAAAACTTTCGGATTTATTGAACTCAATGACTGATCATATCTAAAAAATATTCAAATCGTTTTCGAAAATAATTTATCAAATTTTGACGAAATCTGCAAGTTTACAACAGGGACTTCTATGACTGTAGAATGAGTGTTGGTCGCTTCACAAGGAAACAAACAAGCATTTGAAATCAAAGCCACAAAAATTACTTTGGTAGGTGATTGTCCTAGCGATTATCCACTACAGAAGAAAGGACATAGTATGGAATTTCTCCGTGAAATAGCACATCTCAGACCGAGATCAAACACGTTTTCAGCAGTGTTCAGAGTGAGATCATTACTAGCATTTGCTATCCACAAATTTTTCAACGAAAACGGATTTATCTATACACACACACCGTTGATCACCGGAGCTGACGCAGAATGAGCAGGTGAAATGTTCAAAGTATCGACATTAGATTTTCTCAATATGCCAAAGACAGAAGATGGAAATGTAGATTTCAAAAAAGATTTCTTCGGTAAAGAAGCAAACCTTACCGTGAGTTGACAGCTCAACGCAGAAACTTTTGCCACAGCATTCAATAAAGTATATACCTTCTGACCAACCTTCCGTGCGGAAAATTCCAACACGACAAAACACCTTTCAGAGTTCCGAATGATCGAACCAGAAATTGCATTTGCTGATTTGAATGACGATATGAATCTCGCAGAATCATTACTTAAATATGTCTTCAAATATATTCTTGACAACGCACCAGCAGAGATGGAGTTCTTCGAAAAATTTATCAATCCAGAAGTAAAAAAACGTCTCGAAACATTGATAACGTCTGATTTCACTAGAGTAACGTACACCGAAGCAGTCGAACTCTTGAAGAAATCAGGAAAGAATTTTGTGTATCCGGTAGAACGAGGAATCGACCTTCAGACTGAACATGAAAGATATATCTGCGAAGAGATTTTCAAGTGACCGACCTTCGTTACCA
>CAYRIQ010000017.1:0-17624 GCA_964424505.1 uncultured Candidatus Peribacteria bacterium
CGATACATCTATTTACAACGAAATTACTTTCAAAGTCGGTTCGTCTTCTAGCTCTAACAACTCCAACGGCGATCTCGACAATTTCTATCTCTCTGCTGATGATACTACTCCTTCTACTTCTCAATACGTCGATCTTACTGTCAAAGCTCGTGATTCCGATAATTACGTTATCACTGATTATACTGATGCAGTAAATTTCAAAGTATATTACAGATCTTCTAGCTCCTCTTCTTGGACATTGACTACCTCTTCTGTCTACTATACTATGAGTTCTTCTTATGTCGACGGATACGATTTCTCTTCATCTAACAACGGTCAAAAAACATTTACTAACTTCATCAAGTTCAACAAAAATAACTACGATTACAAAGTAAAAGTTTATGATGAAAACGATACATCTATTTACAACGAAATTACTTTCAAAGTCGGTTCGTCTTCTAGCTCTTCTAGTAGTGTAGATTGATTTACTTCAAGCGAACTAAGGACAGTAGAAAATATTTATGACAAACGAGACAATATGATTAGCAATTTAGAAAATTCGTATGTAAAGCTTAGAAATAGCACAAGACGACAAAACATGTCTGATGATTTAAAAAATGCTATGGAAGAAATTATTGATGATGACAATAATAAAACTTACGACAATTTTGACGATTTCAATGATGCATTTATAGATCGATATAAATATACAATAAGTATCAGATAACATATCACAGAAAATGGACAGAAAAAAAAATATGATCATTTTTTTTAATTGAAAGCAATAAATAAAGAAGTAAAAACAATAAAACATAATAATTTCCATCTTTCCACTTTTAAGCCCTATTACCATTTTAGCATGAAAAAAAAAGGATTTACATTGATAGAAATACTTATAGCAGTGACAAGCTTTTTTTTGATATTGGTGGTACTAGTCACTATCTACACCAACATGATAAAAACCAAATACAATATTCAAGCAAGAACAAATATAATTCAGGATTCATATGCTGTGATAGAAAAAATAAGCCTTCTACTCAAAGACTATACTATTGACTACGAAGAATATTTTAATAGAAAAAATCGTGGGTGTAATGTATTTACTCTACCATTCATACGAGATGTAGGGAGAGATGGATACTGTAAAATGTTTACTGCATATGGAAACAACAACAATACATATTGAGTTGCAACGACAAGAGAGCATAATGTTTATCTCTGTAGTTCCACAAGACAAGAAGACACACCACAAACAGTTATTCACAATCTAAATATACAAAATGGCTGATGATGTCTCAATGCATGACAGCAATCCTTTGGACAATATCGCTGGCAGTTTCGAGATGTAAAAAATGATGTAGATTCTATCCAATGAGCAGGAAATGATGATGATGACGAAAATATTATGAGATGACCTAGTTCTATAGAAGATGCTACTAATACAAAAGAGCTCTACCTAATCTCTCAAGATGGGAAATCTAGAGTTTTTATAAGAAGGGCCTTATTAGATAGTGGGGATCGAAATCATGATGGAGAAATTAGTGGTGCTAGTGAACAACGATATACATTACAAATATTACAACTAAAATGATTTGATGCAGGAAACAATCATGACTTTGACATAACCAATTCTTCTGGCGTCTATGATGGAAAAATCGATACTCGAGCCTGTGATTACGCACAAGGGTTTCTATGTCATGGAAGTGGGATCAATAGCATATATACATGATACCAGCTTCCCTTGGATGAAAATGATGGTTGGGTTAATCTTTTCCAAAAAAATATCACAATAAGTGATTGGAATATTATGATTTATCCTACCAAAAACCCTCAATATGCTCTAGCAGAAGACAATGTACAAATAAATCCATATTTCACAATACAGCTTACAAGCAAATTATATGGAAAAATTTGGCAAAAAAGACTGTGAATACAAAATAGTGATGAATATCAAATTAGCCTCCAAACGACCTTCAATACCAAAAATTTTTATACAAAATAAACTGCTGACCTTGAAAAAAGCAAAGCAATCCCTATATACGCAATAGTGCATGATTTTATCGTATAGTCATATAATTATGGAAGAAAACAAAATCACTGACCACCAATGAGAACGTGAGGTTCGCATGACAAAAGTAAAAAAAATGAAAGCTATGGGGATTGTTCCTTATGCTCAATCTTTTGAAAAAACACATCTGATTTCTGATATCATAAAAGACTACGAAACCAAAGGACATCGTGACATCAACGATATTATACCAAATCCTGAAATACAAGTAAAAACAGCAGGAAGAGTGATGTTGTATCGTTCACACGGCAAATTAGCATTTGCAAAATTGCTTGATAGTACACAAGAAATTCAACTGATGTTTCATAGAGATAACTGTTCTCTCATTACCAGCGAAACAACTCCAATCACAAAGATACATGATGGAAGTGAAGAATGAATGTCTGCATATAAGTTTATGGAAAAGATGGTTGATGTATGAGATTTTATAGGGATACATTGAGAAGTATTCAAAACACATAAAGGAGAACTTACAATATTTGTATCAGAATTTAAATTTTTATCAAAAGCCGTGAGACCATTACCAGAAAAATTTCATGGACTTAGTGATCAAGAAGAACTTTATAGAAAAAGATATTTGGACCTTACGATGCATCCAGAGACATACCAAAGATTTTTATTCAAATCAACATTTTATAAAACATTGAGAGATTTTTATGCACAAGAATGATTTACAGAAATACAAACAAGCATACTATGAAATGCAGCTTCTGGAGCAGCAGCTAGACCATTTATTACGAAACATAATGATTTTGACACCGACGTCTATCTCAGAATAGCATTTGAGACAGGATTAAAAAAAGCAACCGTAGGAAGATTTGAAAAAATATTTGAAATTGGGCAAGATTTCAGAAATGAATGATCAGATCCTAGTCATTTACAAGAATTTACACAAGTAGAGCATTATGCCGCGTATTGGAACTATGAAGACAATATGAAATTTACAGAAAAAATGTTTGATTATGTTTTCGAAAAACTACATATATCCAAAAAGCTAAATGTGAAGGACAAAGAGGGAAACATAAAAGAAGTAGACTTTACTACACCACGAGCAAAAATAGATTTTAGTAAATGAATATATGAAGCATGTGATATCGATATCACACAATATGGCATGGATGATGCTGAAAAACTTAGGACTGAAATTCAAACAAAATGAATAGAATTTGAGGGAATTCATAAAATGGGAACCACAACATTGATTGATTATTTATACAAAAAAGTTTTGAGACCAAAAATTCTTGGACCAGCATTCATATACAATTATCCAGTCATTATGCAACCACTCGCAAGAATATCAGACAAAGAAAATAATATCGTTGAACAGTTCCAGTTATTGGTTAATGGACGAGAAATCTGTAAAGCATATTCTGAGCTTGTAGACCCAATTTTACAACAAGAAAATTTTGATATACAAGCAGACGCAGCAGCAAAGGGCGATGAAGAAGTGACAGCAAGTGATGATGATTTTGTCACCGCCATGGAATATGGTATGCCACCACAGTCGGGATTTGGGATGGGATTAGAAAGAATTTTAGCTATTCTTACTGAACAAGATAACCTCAGAGACGTAGTTATGTTTCCACTCATGAAACCAGAAAAAAAAGAAGACGAAGAAGAAAAAAAGGATAAATAGCTATTGTATAAACAAATTTTTGGCACACTAAAAAATCATTTAGTTATTTATCGTTCCTTGTATGATTATAGGAAATCAAGAAAATAGACAAACATTGACCAAATATATTGATATGTTTTTTAGAGATGATCCCAAATCACCACATTTTTTAATCGTTGCCGGACCACAGCATATTGGCAAATCTACCGTGATTATAGACCTTCTAAAGGAAAAAATGGGGAATTATTTTGCTACAGATGTTTTACACATCAAAGATTTTTCGGAACAATTGGAAAAACAACACAACCTTAAAATAGAATATAAACCAACAGCTGAAACAGCAAAATTATTACTCAAAAACCATAATTACCAAGACAAATGAGTAAGAGAAATCAATACACGAATACAACAATCTGCCATTGGGAAACACAAAATTGTATTTATAGAAAATATGGAAAGAATGACTACAGAAAGTGCAAACGCCTTCCTTAAAACATGTGAAGAGCCACTACCAAAAAGACTTATCATTGCTACTACATCAAATGCTAATCAACTGTTGGAAACTATTCTTTCTAGAGCATTAGTCATAAAATTCAACGAGCTTTCTGACAAACAGCTTTCCCAACGAATAGACAATCAAAACATATTCAAAAGCAATACTGAGCTTAAACAGCTTATTTGCAATATGGCTATGGGAAAGCCCGGAATAGCACAACGCATGGCAATACTCATCGATCAACAACCTGAATTGGAATGAACACTTACCACACTGATAAACAATTTATCAACCGGTAAACAAAAGTTTTTTGCTCATGATGCACTCAAACAACTTTATAAATATGGAATTCTAAACTCATTTATCGATGGATGGATTGCTTATTGTACAAACAACGAAATGGAAAAACAATGAGAAAAACGACTTGCCATGAAAAGACTTATAAAAACAAATGTGAATATAGAAAATTTACTTCTTTATTGACTATTAGATAACTAAAAACGTAATATGCCTACGGCGTAATGTAAAATGTATTACGCGAACAAAGTGAGTTTATTACATAAATGTATACATAATAATGTACAAAATCTGAATATATATTAGTAATCCTATTGGAAATAACGAATTTTCTTATCAAGAAAGAATCGCTCTTTGATCGACAGGAAAAATTTTTGTTCCAAAATTAATTTCATGAAATCTAGACGATCTCCAACAAGGATCAGAAATAGTTTTTGAAGAAATGACTAATTGAAAACTAGTAAGTTGTACATGACTACAACATTTCATACAAACAGAATATAAGGGGATACCCACCTACATTTTTGACAATCACAATCACGCACTTTTTTTTCGATACCGATATACAAAACAGTTTGAAAGTGCAAAACCTTTTGTAGTGCTCCATATCGATCAACATGCAGACACCAAAAAAAATGAAAATATGCTATGAATGCAAAAAGCTATTGATGCCTTCATCAATGAAAAAACCAATGTCGGCAACTTCATCACAGCGGCATTGAACAATAAAATCATCGACGAAATCATCCAAATTAGAAGCGAACATGCACTCCACAATATGGAAAATTTAGATTTCCAAAACTATAACTACATCCTAGATATTGATGTAGATTTTTGGGAATGAAAAATAGAACAAGAAATAAAATCTGACTTTGAAACAATAAGAAAACTTACCAACAACGTCTGCCTCATTACCATAGCAACATCTCCATATTTTATGGATCAGAAAAAAGCCATAGAAATAATAAAAAATCTCTTGAAATAAAATGTATTTGACATATCACGATAAAAATATATACTATAAAAACTATTTTTAGCTTTTATAAAATGTAAAATGACTGAAGGACAATATATCCGCCCAACCCGAGATGAATATTTTATGGAGATTGCAAAAACAATCGCAAAAAGAGCTACGTGCGATAGAGGAAGAAGTGGATGTGTTATAGCAAAAAACAAACAAATTTTGTGTACATGATACGTATGATCACCAGCAGGATTACCACACTGTGACGATATTGGACATCAATTCAAACAAATGACTCATGAAGATGGAAGTGTCACCAATCACTGTGTAAGGACAATCCATGCAGAACAAAATGCTATTTGTCAGGCAGCAAAACTAGGAGTAAATATTGAATGAGCAACATTATATTGTAAAATGACTCCTTGCAGAACCTGTGCAATGTTGATTATTAGTTGTGGTATCAAAAGAGTGGTTTGCGAAAAAAAATACCATGCAGGAGCAGAATCTGAAACTATGTTTAAAAAAGTAGGTATAGAAATAAGTTATTTCGATGAAAATATAGAAAAATACGAAAAACAATAAACTCAAGCAAACTATGTAGTTTCAGGAGCAGAAGGAATTATTTCTTCTGTTTCTTCTTCTTGGTTCATTCTTGCCCTAATAGCAAATACAACAACTAAAATGATGAAAGCTCAAACCAAAACGCCCAATACAATAAGCAGTATTTTCCACCAACTCATGGATGAGGCATTATCTGCCTGTATACTATCAGCATTTTCTAATATTTTGACATCATTGTTTGGACAAGCATCACTGACAATACTATAAAAAGCAAGAATTTTACACATATTCGGCAGAATAATTGTTTTCATATCCAAAGAGTCTACTTGATTAGTTTTTATTTCTTGTCATTCTGGTGCAAGATTTTTTTTGATCATATTGATAATATCTTGAAGTACCTGTTTTCTTTTGTCTTGTTGCGAAGCATTTACTTGAGTAGTATCCGAGACTACAGATTCAAATTCATTAAACAATCACTCAACATCTACAGCAAGATTGTTTGGCAAAATAGACAGTATTTCTGCTTTTGCCTGTTGATATTCATTACCACCAATAGCTGCTACTACTGATTTATTGGAGAGCTGAGTAAAAATAGAATTGAGAAGTTTTTTTTGTATATCATCTAAAACAACCGTATGTGTTTCATAAAAATCCTTGACTCCAACGACATTGGATGAAGTGTTTGTTTGATCAATCAAGCCATCTCTCAGACCTATCATAAGAGTTCTAAAACTACCCATATCACCAGTTGTAGTTCAAATTGCTGGCAATGTATTTACAAACGTATTAATTTCTTGGTAGACTAACGCCATTTCAGGGCTTAGATTGGCTTCAAAATCCAAAAATGAAACAGTAAAATCTTTTGAAAAAGCAGTAGTATCTGATTTTGTATAATAAATTCTTCACACAACAGACTCATATTTTGGTTCATATTTTTTAAGGTACAACTCATTACACAAAAAATCTTTATCATTGTCTTTTGTAGAATCGCCATCACTATCAAAAGCAATGTCAGTATCTACATAACATGTTCACCTAGAATCATTATATTGTATATACAACAAAATAGCATTATTTAAATTTTTTCCCACAAAAAAATCGATAGAACCACTAGAAACAGATACTTTAGGAATAGAAAGAATATGAAAATCACCACCATTAGCCTGACCGGTAATCAACGATAAAGCTCGCTTTTTATTTGCCATATTAGCATAGATATCAGTTATCTCCATAGAGATAAAATATTTACCAAAATCAGAATAGGTAAAGGCAAATGCATCTCCTGTAGTAATAATAAATCAAGAACCACCTGCTATATTACATGACTTGATATTAAGACAAATCATCTTATTTGAAATAGTTCAAAGACTTACATCTCTAAAAATAGTAAGTTTTTCAAATGTATCTGACAAGAGCATAGGTTTAAGTCAATTTTTAACAACAATAGTCCCTCAAATACCGATACCTTTATATCATCTATACAACACTGCTACTCTTGGTCTATATCAAAGAGCATTGGGCTCAGTATATACATGTTTGACACGATCAGATTTTGTTGTCAAATCCCATGTTCCATCACCATCAAAATCATATTGAATAGTTCTCTCTCTGATAAAATCAGGCCTATCAGAAATTATTTTTGAAATTACATCAAAGGTAATTTCATCTCAAATTTCAGCACTTACTATATCAGATTTTAAAGTAACAAGAGGAATGTCTGGTCTACTTACATCAGGTGGAAAAAAAACAAGTGGTCAATTACCAATAATATCTTCATTGGATTGTTGCCCTTCATCATTATCATACATAGTGACACCAAACATAAATTCCCCAGGAACTCTTGGAAGTGAAAAAAATACATACGGAATATTTCCTGGAGTTATCTTTGTTTCTATCGGTCTGCTTGGATCATCTTTATAATAATAATACCGTTTGAAATATGAGACAAATCCATCAGGATCCAAAGCATTAGTAGCATTTACTTTAACAATTAAAGGATCAAAAGTATCATTAAAAATATCTTTTGCATTATTTTCAGCAAAACCCACACCAATTTCATTTCCATATTGCGGGAAAAAAAGAATAATATTATCTAGTTTTGGTAAAGCATTTACTACTTTAAAATATATTCTTGTAGTGTCACTTTTGGAAATAGTAGTATCTTCTGCTGTAATATCGATATACGTACAACCTAACTCATTAAATTTGTACATAAAAGTATCTTGCTTAAAAATTTCATCATTTTGAGGTTGAAAGAAAAATTGCAATCAAGCTTTTTCTCATTTTGTATTTACCGACAACGAAGGATCGACAGTAAATTCTTGATATCTATCCAATCTATAAGCAGGTACCATGCCAGTTTGAGATCAAACACGCAAACAAGTATCACTTTGAGTTTGAATATTTGAAGTTTTATCGACAACAGTAAATCACACTACAGGATACGTTTTTTCTCCTGCAAACACTGTTTTATTGACTTCATTTACCATCCCATCTGATCAACTAACTTTGAGGAGAACGGTATAAACTCAAGCTTGTTTATATGTATGTGCAATTTTATTTGTTTGAATAGTTCTAGTATCTCAATCTGCAAAATCCCACTGATAATTTAAAATAGTTTGATTAGACTTAACCAAAAAATTCATAGGATTTCCCCGTGGTGTAGCCATAGGCACAACAAATATTTCAGGCCTAAGAATAGATTTTACTTCTATCTCTTTTTCTATTTCTGCTATTTTCCCATAATCATCTCTCGCAGTAAGTTTAACAAGATATTTGCCAATAGCATCAAATTGTACTTTTATTTTTTCATTGTTTTTTTCTGTTGCAATTACTTTAGCTTTAGCAGCATCAACAAATGACCATTCATAAGATAAAGTATCATACCCGTTTGTTTTATCCAAATCTGAGCTTAAAGAAGCATCCAAAATAAATTCAGAAGGATATTTTCGATTATTCGCTGGAGTAATACTAAACTGAGGAATAGGATCTGTAGATTCCACATATACAGAAAGTGAATCTGTATTGGTTTGTCCAAGCTCATCTTCAACGGTCAATTTTACGGTATATACTCATGGTTTTTTAAATTGTTGTTTAATTGATTTTCACTGAAATGTTTCTAATTTGGCACCATTTTGGTCAAAAATTTCCCAAGTAAACAATTTAAGACGAGAAACTATAGAATATGAAGGAGCAGAATCAAAAGAAAATACAAGCGAACTATTCCCTTTTTCTGGCATTTGTTTGATGATGGCTACAGGATCAGAAACAAGGATATAAAATGTTTCCGTAATTTTATTTGCTTCATTGTCTGTAGTCGTAAGCATGAGTTTATATTCTCATTGTCAGGGCAAAACAAGCCTCATTACTCATGGCTTTCCATCTCCATCTTTTGAATAAGTAAATCATTCTTTAGAACTTACCGACCAAGTATGAGAAAGTATTTGCCTTCCTCACATAGGTAAAGTAGCAGAACCATCAAACAACACTCCTCTTTCAGCTTCTTGGATACCTATTTTTATTTTACTATCTTTGACTAATTTTTGCCCATTAGCATAGACAACAATATTAGCTGTTTTTGGCAAAACATCAATAGACATAGTCTTTTCACCATCAAAAATACCATCAGTAGATTTATTTGAGCTTCTGACCGTTACATGTACTTGATAATTTCCTGGAGTAGTAAAGGTAGTATTTACTACAGGTCATACACCAATAGTAGTATCTTTACCATCAGTATCCCTATAATATCGAAAATAATTTTTACTCGGAATGGTGTCATTGGACGGATCAATACTTCATCTTGCATCAAACGTCACCGTCAAAGGAGCTGGTCAAGATTGTGGAGAAATTTTTGCAACTGCAACTACCGTATATTTAGCATTTACTTTTTTAACAATATCACCAAACGGCTTATAACAATTGGTCATAAAAGAAGATAATTTTGTTTGATAATCTGTACTTGTATAGGTAGACAATGACTGAGCAAGAGACAAACATTGTTGATAAGTCACTTTAAAAGCGTAATCTTGAGGAAATCTTGGAAAAACAGTTTGAAAACTTGTAGCAAGTTCAGAAAATTTATTTTGAGGAATCTGATTTCAGATTTTGGTTGCAGCATCAATTTCGACGAAAAGTCAGAGAATTTTATTATAATCCTCGGTGATTTCGTAATTTGCTATATAATCATTTGGTATAGTAGCATTACTATTCCCAATAATAAAAATAACAAAAAGCGCTATGATCATCAAGAACAATTTAGAAATAGTTTTGGAAAACAGTGATCTCATATAGATAAAATAACATAGTAAATCCAAACAAAAGCTAAGCAAAAAAATCTCAAAACATAGCATACATATTGATTATACTGATTTTTAGTACATTTGCAAAAAAAAATGATAGTAAAATAGGGTTTGAAAATAGGAAGAAAATGATTACAACAAAACCACTTTTAATCTATCATAAGAAAAACATGAAAACAACGATATCATTGCTTATAAGCACAATATGCATCTTATGATTAGTTTGATGTGGAAAAAATACTATCTCACAAAATATACCCACACAACCAAATTCCCTTTTATCTTCTACCTCATCAACCATGTGTGCAAATGCAATACAAGATTATTTATCAAAAGCTGATATTACTGGTAAGGCTGGTAAACAAGTTAAAAAATGACATAAAATAACTGTTCATTATATCGGAAGATTAGATGATGAAAATATTTTTGATACAAGTATAGAAGAAATCGCAAAAGCATGCGGAAAATATATGTCAGGAAGAAATTACAATGAAGGACTTGCTTTTGAAGTATGAGCAGGGCAAATGATTGCATGATTCGACAAAGCTGTCGAAGGGATGAATATTGGACAAACAAAAACAATCCATATAGAAGCTAAGGATGCATATGGAGAACGAAGTGAAAAAAATATCATAAAAGTTCCTCGTGAACAGATACCTGACAACAATCAACTACAAAAATGAATGAAACTTATGGCAGGAAACGGGCAAGCATTTACTGTCTATGCGCTCGATGACAAAGAAGTAACCTTAGATGCTAATCATGAATTAGCAGGTAAAAAGCTAATCTTTGATATCACCATCAAAAACATTCAGGAATAATTTTTATTGATTTTTTATAAAAAATGATTCACAAGGACAAACCAGACAACTTTAGTCCTAAATTTGAAGTCGTGAGTTGTTTTGTAGAATATGACAATGAAATATTACTCTTACTGAGACAAGATCATAAGCCAGAACCAAACACCTACGGCGTCCCCGCAGGAAAAGTCGATGAAGGAGAAACAGCAATGCAAGCGATACAAAGAGAGGTTTGGGAAGAAACAGCAATCGAGCTGACAGATCCAACACATGTTCAAAAACTCTATGTAAAATATCCTGATTATGATTTCACGTACCACATATTTCACAAGAGATTTGATGAGAAACCAAACGTTACGATCAATTCCAACGAACATAAACACCATAGACGATCTCATCCAAAAAAGGCATTGGAACTAGACCTTATCCAAGATGAAGACGCGTGTATTAAATTATTTTACGGAGAATAAAAAAACAAAGAGGTTTGAGCAATCAGCCTCTTTTTTTATGCAAAAAAATAAAACCTCTACCACAACGATAGAGATTTTTTTTGGTCGCCATTATTAAATCAGCATGAAATGTAGGTCGAGCAATGGGACCGCGCAACTGCACGGTCGCTAGCAATACACGAAAAAAGTAAATCCATGATACTGCCCTAATGGCAGACAGCCTGTCCCGCATGAAACTGCGGGAAGGGGTTTCCTGGCTACGGCAGGTAAATTTGGTTTCTTTTTTTGCCTGGAAGAAAAAAAGAAACGCCCAGCCAGCGAGGCGATAAAGAAAATATAAACGTTTATTATTGTATATACTCTAGTATTCCTGCCAATCCAATCATCGCAGCATTGTCCATAGAATAGACTTTTTTCACGGGCCTCACTACTTCAGCTTCAGGCATTTTATCTTTGGCATATGATTGAAGATATTCTCGTAATCTATCATTACACGATACTCCTCCAGCCAATCATAAAGTCTTTGCATCAAAGGCGATTCCTGCACGAACTAATTTTTTTATCATCACTTCAACAACCGCTTCTTGGAATTCATACGCAATATCACACACTAATTCCTCTGGAATTTCGGTTTTTCAACTTTCAACTTTCAACTTTCAACTTTCAACTAATTTTTTTAATAAAAATGAAACCTGACTTTTCATTCACGAAAAACTAAATTCAAAAGTTTCCTTGGAAAGAAAGATACGCTTAAATTTTACGTCATTATTGGAGTTTCCTTGCAAAGCTTTTTCAGAGATCCATTGTCATCCAGGATAAGGACCACCCAGCATTCTCGCAACCTTATCAAAGCACTCACCTGCCGCATCATCCAAGGTATATCCTACTTTTGCTATTCTATATCCTCAAAACGAATGAAAAACAATTCACGGATAATTATCTATTCATGACTTATTAATACTATCTGATTCTTGCATCTTGGAACTTATATCTTGAGTCTCTACATAGTAGATATCATTGTGTCCGCCACTCGCCGTTAGCACCACAAGTGGAAATTGAATATCTGAAAGAGTTCTATCGAGCAAAAGCGAAAAAAGGTGTCAGTAAATATGATTTACATGGACCAAAGGTTTTATAAAATAACTAGCAAGCAAAGAAGCTACTGCTTTTCCAACTACAAGAGAACCAGGAAGTCATGGATGAACTGTTACACTGACAAAATCTACATCTTTAATTTTATCAAAACCAATATTTTTAATGACTTCAATAATTTTTTCAAAATGAAGTCTAGACGCTATTTCTGGAACCACGCCTCAATATTTTTGATGATCACTTATCTGTGAATATGCCAACAACGCATCAACCGAAAAAATTTGCCCATCAAAGTCTACGATACCTACAGAAGTATCATCACAACTAGTTTCTATCGCTAGAGTCTTTACCATACCATGTACATACATATAAAATATTTATTGCTAGTTGACTAATAAAGCTAAATTTGCTTTTTTTAGTATTTCTATATACAATATATAGATATGATTTATAATGTAAAGAAAAATTCCCATGGCAAAGACACAAAATATTACCAATATGGAAGAACTTAATGAGCGAGTCATAGATTTATCAAAAACAGAAAGACAGCAACAAGATACAGCAAAAACGATATCAGACGTTCTACAATATATTGTGGATGACCAAAATAAAAAAGCAATAAGATACAAAGAAAATTTTAAAAATTGGGTATATGAAAAACTAGAGCACAAAATATGGAAAAAATATTTTCCTGGAAAAAATAAAAAAGAAATTCTCATAGAAGCACAAAAAAATGATACTACAAGAAACATGTGGAAACAATATGATAGAGAAATCAGAAATACCAATTTTGAAAAAGACCGAAGAAGTAAAAAGGATATTTTTGAAAACATCAAACGTGTATTTAATAAAGAAATTACTCGTCATACAGGAAGTGATATTGATAAAGAAGCTGGGCTTTATCTTCTTCATTTATTAGGATATTTTAAAGACAAAGATAACGAGACAAAAACATATCACAAAAATGAAGTAGCACATGGTGAAAGAGGTAAAAAATGAGTAACATATGATACAGGTGGGACTTTAGATGGTTTAGAAGTTATTCCAACAAAGCATATTATCCAAAATGGGAAACACAAAGGGAAAGAGTATGTATCATTATTTAACGCACTCGCTGTACTAGACGAACATGACAAAAAGATTTGAACCAACTATATTATTACGTCAAAAAATATTATAAAACCTACATCAAGTACGCATATAATGTATGAGCTGTTCAAAGAATTAGATGGTATAAATCCAAAATATGCAAATCAGATAAAAAGATTTGTAGATTTTGTGGACAAAACAGATAGTAAATATTATCAATTTAGTGGCAAAGATCTACAAGCAGAAAATCATACACTTTTTAGTCTTCATAAAGCAATTCCTATACAAAAAATATATAATTATTTTAAAGATGATACACATACAGGATTTGAGGTACTCAGCAAATCCGAATTAGTAGAATTATGAGTTGAAGACATAAAAATACATGAGAAAAAACAATGAGAAAAAATAGAAATATTGAAAGCATTAGAAAAACAATGAAGATTTTGAAATCTCAATGGAAAAAAATTTATATTTGCCAAATGACAAGAATTCAATGGTGGGCAAAGTATCTCATCACATCTATACTCATGATTATTTCAAATATTTCAAAGTGGTGATCTCTATATATATCATCCCGAAAAACTCCCTTCAAAAATATGTGGATTTGCTACAGATGGACATTTTTTGATCATCAAAAAAATAGCAGTAGCAGATCTAGAAATGATACTCAATACCTTCAAATTTGGAGAAGATAGCGAAAGAGGAATAAAAGAAAGTTTTCTTAAGTACAGAAAAGAGATTATGGAAGAAGATAAGAGAGAAAAAGAGAAAAAAGAGATAGAAATAACTCAGAAAAATAACATCCAAAAAAACCTCAATCAACTACCAGAGCTCACAATGAATGATTTGAAACAAGGAAAAATATATATCGGAATCATCAATAACGTTCAATGAAAAAACATCTTCGTCAATATCTCTCCGACTATAGCCGGACTCATAAAAACAGAAACAAAAAGCAAAGAACTCGTTAAAGGAGAAACAATTAAAGTAAAAATAAATACCATGGTGGAAGAAAATGGAAAATTACGTTTAAACTTAGAACAAGTAAACTAATACGTAACTTCTGAAACCGCTTCATCTACAGTCAACCCTTTAGCAATTTTTTTTATCATTGGCAAAGAAATATAAACAACAGTAAGATTAAGCAGTATCGCTATAATAAAAAATCGTAAAATATTTATAGCCCAAAAAGAAACAATACCATAACCAACAGCTATCATAACCAATAAAATCAAAATCAGCATCCATCAAGTTTTTAAAGAAAATACTGGTGAAACATTTTTTATTTTTCCTACTCGAATTGCACCAATCATAAAAATAAATTCGATAACCAATTGAGTAATAGCACCGCCCCAAAGTCCATAATGAGGAATAGCCCAAATTCAAAGAGGAATACCGACGAGAACTCAGATTAAATTTATTGGTAAAAGAACGTTCTGTTTTTCTACAGCGACAAAAAGATAATTATATACTTGTTTTACAAAACTTCGCAAAAGCACTATACCAAGAAACGGCAAAACCTGATTTGATCATCGCGTAGTCAATGATGTAAATGTTCATAAAAATGCTTTTCAAGACACGATAAGGATAATCTGGTCAGCAAAAAGCCAAAAATTAATAGCAATCAAAGCTCATATCCATGTAATAAGTAAGAGTAAATTTCCCATACTTTTACGTTTATTGATAAGCGTATAATTTGAGATATTATGAAGTAAACTATTACCAAGTGCAGAGGGAATAATAAGCAATATTTCAATCAACGAAAGGGAAAGTGCTCGAACTCCAGTATAGTCATGTCATGATGATGTAGGATAAAACCATCATAAAAACAGAAGCACAATTAATGTATGGAAGCTACTCAAATAATATGACACTCAATATTGTCGGTTTTTAATTATAATATCTTTAGTAAATTTCCAGTCAAAGACAATCCTAAGCGGAAGAATTTTTCTAGCCCTAAAATGAATCTCTATATTTTGTCCAATAGAGCTTGCAACTACAGAAAACATAATACAACAAAATGCAATCAACGAAATAGTACTTCCATCAAAAGTCATATTTTTGTATATAAAAAACACGACAGGAACAAGGATAGCAATTTGCGAAAGTCTCGCAGTAATCAACGTCCAGCTCAACTGATCCATTCTCCAAAAAATTTGGAGTGGTAATTGTTGTATCCCAGCAAACATAAAACTTGCAGAAAAAATCATACCAAATGGCAAGCCTCGAACTAGATAAGGATTGGAAGTATATGCAGGTAAAAGATATGCTATTACAATAGCCAAGATATAGATTACTGACATAATAATCACTCTTGTTCCGACAAATTTTCCATATTCTTGCTTGAGCTGTGTATAGTCAGGATCTTTATTTTGATCTTTAATTGAACCAAGTCTTTTGACGGCAAGCACATATAATCCAAGATCAGCCAACGCTGTCCAAATAGCAAAATATTTAAGAATAGTCGAGTAATCACCATATTGTAGTGGTCACAAATAAGGCGTTATGATTTTGATAGTCAAAAAGCCAAATAATGCACTTATAATCCTACCTATAAGTTGCCACGCCGCATCTTTGATAACAAGTTTATGTGAAGAAACCATATATAGTAAAAAATAGTAAATTACATCTGTAATGATAGAGTTTTAAATTTTCATCTTCCTCGACATTTTTTCCAAAGTTGTTTGATGATAATCACCCTGCATAGGCAAATAGGTATCAAGTTCAAGAAGAAAAGACCTAATATGATCCAATGAATCGTCAAATGTATAAATCATATGTCACTTTGCTGTCAACAAAACTATATTTTTTATTTGCTGAGTCTTAGGATACAATTCTATTACATATCAAGTAAATGATGATCGTGGATAACTTTTTGATCATATTACGAGATGTATTTTATCTATACCAATTGATATTACTTGATTGTTTATTGTAGAATAATAAAAATATCCACCCAACAAAAAGAAAATTAAAAGAGCGCCAATAATATTGTTATTAAATAAAGAAAGGATAAAAACACTGGAAAAAATCAGTGCAAATACCAAATACCATAGTTTATTTCTCTGAAATTTTTCTCCGTTGTAGACGAGTACACTCATAAAATAAATTAAAAGAGTAAAAAATTGGAAGAGTAAAAAACTAATAACACAATAACTATTTAGCAAATATTTTAATCTTAATAATATTTTAATTGAAATTATAATAGTTAATATAGGCAAATTTGCAAGACTTTAGGATCTTTTGGAAAAAATCGTAGTCAAATCGTCCCAAGACAATTCTTCTAGTCTTTTGGAAGATAATGATAATGGAATTTCAAAAAATATATCTGATTTTTTTTGGATCATCTTTTGAATAGCTCACAACGTTTTTCTACTAAACGGTGCAAATACCTCCAAAAACTCTACAAACATATTCCACTCAATTGGTAGTTGTTCATTTTTAGTTGTTAGTTGGATTAAGCAACTTTTCACTTTAGGTACTGGCTTGAAACACTTTGCTGGCACTCACTTGAGATACGTAATGTCATAAGCAAAATTAAGCAGCCATCGAAGATATGATTTTTTCTTTGCATCAGTTTTAATCCTGTGTCCCACCTCATCTTGTACCATAAATATTCCTCAAGCATATGTTTGTTTCCCACATCAGAAAAATTTCCTAAGAATAGGAGACGTAATATAATATGGCAAATTCCCAACGACCAAAGTCTTTTCAGAATCAAGTTTTTTTTCTTTCAAAAGTTTTTCTCCATCAAGTTCTAATACATCACTCAATATAAATTCTCAATTCTCAATTGTCAATTGTCCATTATCTCTGAACGTCGAATCTTTATCTACTACAAAAAAATTATCAGAAATATTCTGAATTAATTTGGTGATAGATCACTTCCCAGGCCCAATCTCTATCAACG
>CAYRIQ010000018.1:0-17080 GCA_964424505.1 uncultured Candidatus Peribacteria bacterium
ATAAAAAAATAGTAGATAAAGTAGTTTTCTCCTACTGTTTCTGTCTATTTTAGCTACACATTTTCTTCTATTAGGCCTTTAATTAAAAAAATCTTGCTCTTGAGAGCAAGATTTTTTGGTAAATATATGCTGTTTACTTTTTTGATTTGATAAGCTCGTATACTCCTTTTTCTACTCTTTTGAATAAGTCTTTGTATTTTTGAAGATTGAGCATAACGGTATTTGGACTGACCATTTTTTCTTTGAGCATTTCTTTGCAAAGTTCTCTTACATTCATAGCTCTGTCGTTTTTTTCAAATATTCTTACTAAAATTTCTTTGACCATACCACCTTCATATCCTCGTTCTTTGAGACCATAAATACCTAGTCATAAATTTACAAAAAGGTCATTGTTTTTTACTAGTTCATTGTGAATAGTATTTATTTTAACATTTTTTGCTGGAAACCATTCCATAATTTTTGCTGGTAATTCTTGGTAATGAACTGGTTTATTTACTCTTCTCATTGTGTAAAGAACTTTTAATTTTATTGTTTTTGGATTGACATCAGCAAATGTTGGTAAACCTATTTTTCCATCAAATACATTGATCTCTCTAATAGATTCAAAAAAGTTTACGTAAAACAGATCATTTTTCATATAATGAATCTCTTTGTAATCTTTTGCAAAATTTTCTTTCATCCATCCAATAAATTCGTATAAGTCTTGGCTTTTAGCTCTTTTTTCAAAATATGTAGCCATAGTAAGCACCATCTTTGTCAAAAGATCTTCATAAAGTGGCTCTAGATAAAATGCTTTATTGAGATATTTATTTCTTTTGAGATATGTTACATCAAAATCTGAAACAAGAATTAATTTAAGTTCTTGTTTGGAAAATTTGAATATATTTTTATTGACGAGTTTAGAGATCAATATATCTTCACAAAGTAATCATCCATGGACATCAAGTACTTTTTTTGCTTCTTGAAGTACTTCCATATACGTATCATTACCAACAATAAGTCTTCTAAATCTCATCAATGCTTGTGTTTCAATTTGTCTAATTCTTTCTCTTGTCAATGAGTATTCCTTGCCAATTCTTTGGAGTGGAATCTCTTTTGATCCATCGAGACCAAATTTTTTCATAAGTACTAATCTTTCTTTTGGTTTACAGTATATTAAAATGTCCTTCAAATTTGTTGTTTCGATATCTACTTTGAGTTTTTTATCGTCCATTTTTACGTTGAAGTTCATTGTTTTTTAATTTATTTAAATAAATATGTAGTATAAAAAATTATTTTATCTTTCCTAATCAGGATAAGAATTTGCATCTTAATGTCAAGAGATTGTTCAGATATTTTTTTTAATGCTTATGTCCTATAAATATATGATTATGTGTTGAATTTGAAAATAATACAATCACCATCTTGTACAATATATTCTTTTCCCTCCAATTTTACGAGTCATTTCTCTTTGGATTTGGACCAAGAACCATAAAGGACTAAGTCGTTATATTTTACTATTTCTGCCTTAATAAATCCCTTTTCAAAATCTGTATGAATTGCGCCTGCAGCTTGTGGAGCTGTGGATCCAATAGGTATTGTCCATGATTTTGTCTCTTTTTCTCCTGTGGTAAAATAGTACATAAGTCCTACTTTTTCAAATCACAATTTGATGAGATCATTGAGTGTCGGAATGTGTGTTACTTTATCTATACTTAGTAGCTCCCTGATAAATTCATCTTTTTCTTCATCATCCATTTCCATCATTTCAGCTTCTAATTTTGCACATACAATAGCGACAGGACTTTGTAATTTTTCCATATATTCGTTTGCTATTTCATGCGCAAATGGAATATCTTCTTGTCAAATATTTATCGCGTAAACAATAGGTTTCGTAGTTAGGAAGTTGTATGATTTAATCAATTTTTCGTCGTCTTTTGTCAGTGTATTTTTTATATTATGTGAAATTTTTCCTTGGATCAATGCCGTTTGGATTTCCATTAAAATCTCTACAAGTCTTACCTCGTCTTTATTTCATTTCCCCATTTTTGTCTTTTTTGCAAGATTGGACAAGTTTCTGTCAATGATTTCTAAGTCTGAAAAAATCAATTCTGTATTGATGATTTCGACATCTCTCATCGGATCGACCGCTCATTCTACGTGAACGACTTCACTATCCTTAAAGTATCTCAATACTTGCACTATGGCGTCTACCTCTCTGATATGTGAGAGAAATTTATTTCCTAGGCCTTCTCCTTTGCTTGCTCATTTTACTAGACCAGCAATATCAACAAATTCTATACTGGAATATATTTTCTTTTTTGATTGTGATATCTCAGCTAGCTTATCAACCCTAGGATCTTTGACATCGACGATACCTATATTTGGATCTATAGTGCAGAATGGAAAATTTTCTGCAGGCGCAGCATAAGATTTGGTGAGTGCATTGAAAAGTGTAGATTTGCCGATGTTTGGCATTCAGACGATTCAGATTTTCATAATACATAATGAAACGATAAAACGAATAACTGGGACGGGGTAGAAGGAGATTTTTTTTCATTAAAACCTTATCACATAAATTTCTTTACTTTCTTTTCTGCAAGCGTCTGGTTTGAGTGTTTTGATATGTTTACCACCAAACTCATCTTTCATTTCTTTGATGAACTCTTCGAATCCTGGTCCCATGAAGAGTTTGATGACAAATTTTCCGTCTGGTTTGAGAAGGTTTTTGATGATTGGCTTTACATATTCGAGAAGTTCAAAAAGTCTCATTGCATCTACATCTTTGACTCCCATTGTATTTGGTGCCATATCGCATTGAATCACATCGACTTTTTCTATATGATTTTCTGTCAAAATATCTTTGATATGATCTACATCTTGGATGTCGGCTTTGTAAGTTTTTACTCCTGGAAGATTGAGGTTGACGTCTTGGATATCTATACCCAAAATTTTATAATCAGCTATATGATTTTTGTTCATAAAATTGACTACGTATTGAATCCAACTTCATGGAGCACATCCTATATCCATGATGGTTTTTGTATGTTTATCAAAAAGGTGAAATTTATTTTGGATTTCTTCCAGCTTAAATGCGCTTCTTGCTTTATATCATTCTTTTTTTGCTTGTTTGAAATAATGATCTTGGACATTGAATTTAAATGTCATGGTACGATATAATAATTAAAATTTAGTATCTCTTACTTATGGATTTTATTTGAAAAAACAAATTTTCTTAATTCTTTTTTTGTGTTTTTGTAATCTGGACAAAATGTTTCTACTAAATCTCGAAATTTTTTGCTGTGATTTTTGATTTTTAAATGACATGCTTCATGGATGATAACGTATTTGATGTATTTGGTTGGGAGGTGAACGAGATCAATATTCAGTGAAATTTTTTGGTCATACGTACAACTTCATCGTTTGGAAATGGTTTTTCTGAAGCTAAGTTTTGTGGGAGCTATTCATAATTTTTGGCTATAAACCTCTAATATCGGTATCGTATATTCTTTCAAAATTTCTTTTAAAACTGTGGAACGATGAAACGATGGAACGATGGGACAATTGCTGCGGTTTTTTTTTGGTGGATATTGTTTGTCGAAATTTTTTATCGGCACTTGTTCGCCAAAAAGTACTATGCTCTCTTGTTGGATAGGATCAATATGTGTTTTTTTGTTGTAACGATTGAGAAGCTTTTGTCCTTTCTCAATCATAATAGTTTCAAATTCTTTTCATTTTTTGGATAGCGGAATGGTGATTAGGAGATTCCCGTCCTTATCTATTCTTGCGTATCCGTGTCTGATAGGTTTATAGGTTATTTGCATATTATATGACAACAATTGGCAAAATCTTACTCAAGATTTATATGTTTTGTTGATGTGAAGGCAATGGTAATTCAATATATAAAAAAGTATTGACTTTTTGTGTGTAATGATTATGTATATATCATAAATATATTAAATTTATGTTGATGAAAGAATTACGTGAATTTTTACTACAAAAATTGGATAGAGACCTCTCTCCAATTGAAAAGCGTAAAATTCATATAGATTTTAAGTATATTGTAGATGTATTGTCTAAAGAATTTGAAGTACCCCGTTCAGCTTTATTTTTGATTAAAGATGATCAGGAATGTCCAGATTCTTTATTGGATTATATTCATACAATGTAGTTATTGTCTTAAAATGTAAAGTCTCTGTTTTACGGAGACTTTTTTGGTGTGCAAATTTTAGCACAACCTCTTTTTTTTTCTTTTAGATTGCTTATATATTAATAATATAATTCTCCAGGTTCTCTTCTAGGGGGATAGTAAGTAAGTCATTTGATAATTTCACATATGTATGTGTCTGGTATATACGATTCTTCATCATCTCAATATGGCCTTTCTCATTTATCATATTCTTCTTTCATGTTTTCTCATTCAATTTTTTTTGCTTTCCCAAAATCGATAATCACTGGAATTATTGTATCATTTTTTTGTGTAAACATGATATTACTTGTATTCCCTCATAAATCTCTGTGAAATAATCCTGCCTTATGACATTCATGTAAAAAATCTTTTATTTTTTTTTGTATAATCCATCATTCGTTTTGGTTGAATATTGGAGAACATAGCTCTTCATCATAATATATTTTTTCTATAGTTTTATCATAATTTTCTTTATTTAATAATGCTATGTTTGCTGTTCATGTATATTTTTGGATTATTGTTTCTCAGTTTTCATTTAAAAAATTAACAATTTTATACATTATTTCTCTTGCTTCTGTATCATTTTTAAAATTAAATATGCTGGCTTTTTGTATATTTTTTTTATCCATATTTTTGTTTATTCCTTCAATATAATTGAAAAATTTGACATATTTGTCTTTAAATTTTCGATAAAATCGTTCAGCAATTTTTTCTGTTTTTAAATTAAACAATGTTTTCCCATCGATGTATTCCATTAAAAAATATTTTCCGTTGGTTGTGTCTATTTCTCATAATGTTTCTGGTACTTTTATGCCTGTTGTACTTTTTTTTGTAATTTCTCAAAAAGATTTTTGTAATTCTATTTCTTCTGAGAGATTATTATCAAAACGTTTTTTAATAGCTAAAAATATTTTTTTTTCTTTGTTGGGTAGTTCTATTTCTATTTTGTATACCGTTCACTCTTTTCATTCTGCTATATATTCCATTTCATTTTTTTCAATTTTTTCTTTTGTTTGTTTAAATATATATTTTCATAAATGTAAAAATATATCTTCATCTCATATAATGTTTTGAAGATTTTGTTTTACTTTTTGGGATATTTTTGCTGTATTATTTGCTGTATTATTTGTTGTTTTAGTTATTTTTTCTATTTTCATAATACTGTTTTATATAAAAAATTATCTTTTAAAGTATATCCAGAATTGTTTTTTTTGTCAAATTTTGTGGTGACGGCTAAAAAAACTTAATAACAAAAAACCCACTTGAGTGGGTTTATTACGTATATTGTGGTTTTATTATTTTCCGTACTTACTTGTGTTTCCTAGATTTTCTTCGATTCTCAATAACTGATTGTACTTACAAATTCTATCGGTTCTACTTGCTGACCCTGTCTTGATAAATCCTGTATTTAATGCAACTGCTAAGTCAGCGATGAATGTGTCTTCAGATTCTCCTGATCTGTGAGACATGATAGCATTCATTTCGTGAGATTGAGCCATACGTACACAGTCGATAGTCTCTGATACGGTTCAGATTTGATTTAATTTTATAAGAATAGCATTGGCCATATTTTGATCTATTCCTATTTGTAATCTTTGCATATTGGTTACAAAAAGATCGTCACCAACCAACATAATTTTGTCTTTCAACTCTTTGGTAATTTCTTTCCAGCCATCGAAATCATCTTCTGCCATACCATCTTCGATAGATATTATAGGATATTTTTCTACTCGGCTTTTGTAGAGTTGTACCAGTTCAGAGTGAGTGAGTGATGTACCTTCTCCTTCAAGAGTATACATCCCATTTTTATAAAATTCTGAAGCTGCACAGTCGAGTGCTAATTTTATTTTTCCTGTATATCAAGCTTTGTCTATTGCTTGCATAATGACTTGTAATGCTTCTTCATTGCTTCCAAGATTTGGTGCGTATCCTCATTCATCGCCTACTCATGTATTGTACTTTTTTTCTTGTAATATTTTTTTCAAGTGATGAAATACTTCAGCTCCCATCCTTAATCCTTCGTGAAAATTTGGTGCTTCAACAGGGACAATCATAAACTCCTGGATATCTACATTGTTGTCTGCATGTGATCCTCAGTTTAAAATATTCATCATTGGTAATGGTAGTGTAACTCCGTTGTTGTTTCCTATATATTCGTAAATCCACTGTCCTTCTGCTTTTGCACAAGCAACTACAAATGCCATAGATACTCATAAAATTGCGTTTGCTCAAAGGTGTGATTTGTTTGCTGTGCCGTCAAGTTTCAATAATACTTCGTCAAGAGCTCTATAATCAGTAAATTCTTTTCCAATTATTTCGTTTTTTATGATCGTATTTACATTGGCTACCGCAGTACGTGTGCCTTTTCCTAAATATCTTGTAATATCATTGTCTCTTAACTCGAGTGCTTCATGGATTCATGTTGATGCTCCAGAAGGGACTATTGCTCTTCATATGATTCCATTGTCCAAGGTTATATCTACTTCTACTGTAGGATTTCCTCTAGAATCTAAAACTTCACGTCCGTGAACATTTTTAATGTTGTACATAATATACTAATAAAAAAATAAAATGTGTATAGTAGCTGGTCTCGTATATCGTTCTTGTTTTTCTTTTCAAGAAGTTTTTTATATTGCAATTTGTCCTTTGGAATTTTCAAGAAGTTCTTTTTTGAAAGTTTCAATATATCAGATATTGATACGTATTTCACTTGTTATCTCTTTATCGCATATTTCATGTATTATTTTTCCATCATATTTATTGATAAGGTTTCTGACGATGTGGACAAGATCAAATCTATATGTACATATTATAATTTTTGTGATTTCATGTTCTTCAATGTTGGCGTGCTCGATGACTTGTTTTGCTGATTCCATGTACGCTTGGATTAACCCTCCAACGCCAAGTAATGTTCCACCAAAATATCTTGTTATGACGATCAGTACATTGTGTAATGTATATTTTTCTATCATACTCATTATCGGTTTTCCTGCGGTGTTTGTGGGCTCGCCATCATCAAATGTTTTGTTGTGTTTGCTCGTATACACTGGAGTGCCAAAGATATCAAAATTCATATGTATTTCGTATCTGTAGGCAAAACAATGATGGGTAGCATCAGGATATTTTTGAATGATATCATGAATGTATTTATCAGCTTCTTCTTTATTGGTTATATGAAAAATATTTCAGATAAATCTTGATCATTTGATTTTGGAAATTTCATGTTCGCTGTGTTTATTTACGGTTTGATATAAACTTTTGATCAAAGGGAAATGCTTATAGATAAAATGGAAGAGTTATCTTTCAATGATCTTGTTGGCTACTAAATCTATCAATACAGAGGGTTTTCCTCATAACGTTCCTCCATCAATGATATAGTCTACTTGATCATATATTTGTTTTGGGATATCAGTAATGTTGGTGACAATCGGTTCTCCACTAATATTACATGATGTAGTAATAAATGGCTCTTGTATCGTTTCTACAAATGTTTGAAATGGATGCTTAATGATTCTTATCCCTGGTGTTGTATAATTGAAAATATAGGTAACTCCATGGTATTTTTTTAATAATTTTTGTAGTGTTTTTATATCTGCATGTGGAAATTCTTTTTGTATTCGAGCAAAATTGGGTCCAATTATGGAAAACATTTTTTGCTGATCTCTGTTTTTGATAGTAAAAATTTTGTCTACTTGTTTTGGTGTATATATACTTCATATACCATATACTGTATCAGTCGGATAGATAAATATTTTCCCTGCTTTTGCTTCAGCGATATAGGTTTTTTGGTCGCTAATAAATTGGTCTCGTGTGATGATTTTCATACAAAAAAGTTAAGAAATAGAGCTTTATTTTGGTTGCCATATATTAGAAGTCTGTTTTGACACTAACTTTAAACTCAGAGGTAATCAATATCGTTAGTATTCCATGTAACAAAATTCGTACAGGGGTTAGGCTAATAAATTTGAGCATATATGGATTGTTGGCTACTACACTTGTAACGCTTGCTATCTCTGAAATATTGATACCATTTATTCATAAAATAACTATTTGCAAGGTAAGCACTATACTAATTACGGTCAAAGGTACAAAAATTAGTTGTACCATTTTTTTGATAGCTTCATCACTTGGAAGTACTATCCTTATTTTGGAAGTTTTATAAATAATGATCAATAATATAATATATACTATCAAAATTATTGTCATGCTTCCGTTGTCCAAAAATGTAGAAATTTTGTCGTATGACAATCATAAAAATTTGGCGTCTGGTGTGGCTTTCATAGATTGAACAGCGATGTTTATAGATTGTGATGCTGCTATACAGATGCTATTTAAAATATAATTTCCCAAAATTATTCTGATCATTTTGTCTATTCCGATAGTGAACGAAAAGATCGCTAATATTCCTATCAGGATAGCTATTGCGTACGTGATAAGATTTTCAGTCATTGTTGTGGAGCAGAAAGTAAAATATAATCAGATTATTTGTTGAAAAAGTTGTTGTGATGTATACATTGTATGTATAGTGTTTTTATATGTATTTAATTTGATGGAGTTTTCAACTAAAAGATGATTTACTTTGCGAGAAATATTGGTCATGGTTGTAGTTATTTCTGTAGGATTATTGTCTGTTGTTGTAGTACTTACCAATGGAATGCATTATGTGCAAAAAACTAGGCAAAAAGTAATTGCACTCAATCTTGCAAGAGAATGAATGGAAGCCGTATATCAGATAAGGGATACCAATCGGACTAGATGGGCTTGAGTCAAAGATGCTTGTTGGTTAAAAATTAATCCGTTGGTAGATGAAAACCAAGAACTTTGTAAGGATGATCTTTGGTTTACTTCTGGTATGTATATTTTACAACGTTTGATGACCTGAGATCAGATGTATTTTGCTTTATCTGGGCCTCTTTTGACGGGAATCGATTTTGCGGATGGTATGACTATTGATGACTATCAATTTTCTTTGTGTCAACAAAGTGGCTATTGGGATGCTTGTCCATGAAAAGAATCTATAACAAATGAGGGGAAATATTTTAGACAAATAGCATGACTCTGATTGTATTTCAAGGATACTTCTACTACGGGATGAGATTTGATTTCATGTACTTCTTGAGCAACCTCTCAATGTAGTGATACTCGTGCCAAAGAATTTCGCTTTTGTAGTAAAGTAGTATATGTATGAGACAGTACTGGTGAAGTACAATTTTGTGGTGTGATGACTAATTTTAAAGGAAAATAATTTATTATTATTCTTATTGTTGTATGGATGTAAAAGAATTAGAAAAATTTTTTGACTATCAACCGTTTCTTGGTCAGGATCCTCAAGTCCTTTTGGATCAAATTTTGCATGATGCAAGAAAATATCTGTCAGAAGATCATATAATTAAAATCCAAAAATCCTATGATTACGCTGCAAAAAAACATGAATGACAGGTCAGACTTTCATGAGAACTATATATTGTCCATCCTTTGATGGCTACTAAATTTCTTATGGAAATTAATCCTGATTTAGAGACTATTCAAACATGTTTGTTGCATGATGTCATCGAAGATTGTGATGTCACACAAGAAGAAATTGAACAACTTTTTGGCGCTGAAGTAGCATGACTGTGTGAATGAATGGTTAAAGTAAATAAAATTAAATATAGATGAGAGGATAGGCATTTGGAAACTATAAAAAAAACATTTCTTGCTATGGCACGTGATTTGAGAGTTATTTTCGTAAAATTGGCTGATCGTATACACAATATCCAAACATTGTATTATCATCCAAATCCTATCAAAAGAGAAAAAATAGCACAAGAAACAATGAAAATTTATGTTCCTATTGCCAAAAGGCTGGGGCTTTATCATTATCAATTGTATCTTGAAAACTGATCTTTTAAAGCTTTGGATGAACAATCATTTTCTGATATATTTGCTTATTTGAAAAAATATTTTGGTGAAGGAGAAAAATATACAGAAAAAGGAAATAAACTTTTAACGAATTTGCTTCGCAAAGAATGAATAGATTGTTTTGCTATTAAGGGAAGAATTAAAAGTCCTTATAGGATTTTTGAGAAACTTCAAAAAAGATATAAAACTACAGAAATTAGCACAGTAATGGATCTATTGGCCTATAGAGTAATTACTAAAACGGTCAGTGATTGTTATATGATATTGTGAATTATCCATAAATATTATACGCCATTGATCAAAAAAATTAAAGATTATATAGCTGTACCTAAATTTAATGGATATCAAAGTATCCATACTACGGTGTTGTGAATGTTTCGCTTTCCTGTTGAAATACAAATTAGAACTAATGAAATGGATGATGTTGCAGAATTTGGTGTTGCAGCTCATTTTGCTTATTCAGAGCACAATATGCCCGTCAAAATATCTCAGCAACAGGGTGATTGGATCAAAAGATTGCAGGATATCGTTGCCAATTATCAGACTTTAGATGATAAAGAACAACTCAAAAAAGAGCTCAATATAGAAATTTTAGAAAAACATATTTTTTTGTATACTCCACAGGGTGATGTTATTGAATTGCCAATAGGAAGTACCGTTTTGGACTTTGCTTTTGCTGTGCATAGCACTATAGGATTGAGTTTTAAAAACGCTATCGTCAATGGTGCGATCAAACCAATTAGTTATGTCCCTCAAACGTGAGATGTGATCAAAATTAATATTTTTAAAAATAAATATTCTGCCAATAAACATCGATTGGAATTTCTTCATACGTCTGGTGCCAAAAACAATATTACTAAATTTCTCAAGAGTCAGCAAAAAGAACAACTTGTTGCTCAAGCGGTACAAGAACTCAATAAACGCCTTAAGCTTTTGTGATTATCTTTTCTTTATACTTCACATGATCTTATTAGCAAAAAATTTAGTAAAGAGGATATAGAAAAAATTCTTCTTTCTATTATTGATAAAAAAGAAACGTATTCTCATTTTATAAAATCTATATATCCTCAAGAGGTGGCGACTCGTCATGTTGGTAATCCTTCTATAAAAAAAGAATTAGAAGCTCTCAAGGAGGTCTTATCGGTGGTGGTGGATGGTGATATGATTATCAATTACTCTTTTTGTCATGAATGTAATCCTGCTCCAGGACAAAAACTTATCGCTAAAACATGAAGAGATGGTATAAAAGTCCATACCGTGGATTGTAGAAGCATTAAAATGATTGCGTTAGATAAATTGCTTGAAGCGCATTGGTTGTGAGAAGCTGATAACATTTACACTATATGTATAGAAATGAAGATTTCTAGTAAGCAAGGAAATCTTATTGGTATTATGAAAATTTTTAATGAATTACATATCCCTGTTTTGCAGGTATCTATGAAAAATATCCAGGATAATATGAGTTTGGTTTCTTTTGAAACTGAATTTTCTAATCCTGGTAAAATAGCATTTTTGTTTAATAGCTTGAAAAAATATGATAATTCTCTAAAAGAGGTAAAGAAAAAGATAACATAATTGCAAATATTTATTTTATAACTGGTTATTATGGGTACATGAGTTGGTGTCGTGCTTGACAAATCTTCTTGGAGCTTAGCTTCATTGTTTGGTGTGACGGGTATCTCTTTGTGGATAAATATTGCTGGTATTTTTTTTATTTTTTTATGGATTGTAGCTATTATTTGGACTACAAAAGATATTATGAATAGGACAAATAGTTTTAGTTTGCAAATGATTAGTGTGCTGTTTGTTACATTTTTGACTCCTTTTCTTGGATTCCCTCTATACTTTCTTATTAGACCATTGTCTTACAAAAGAGATAGAATACCTCGAAGAGAAGCTTGTGCTTCCAATTTAATTTCTTGTTATAATTGTTCTACTTTAAATGACAAAGAATACGTTTGTTGTATCGCTTGTGGAGAAAAACTACAGATAAAATGCAAAGAGTGTGGCAATCACTATGCTCATTCTTTTGCTTATTGTAACATATGTGGTGCACCAAATATAGAGTAACATGTATATGGCTTGTTCTACAATATATATTAGATCTTGTTGGTTGTCTGCTATTCATTATTTTTAAAAAAAAATGTTTCTTGCTTTCACTCTTGTTTTGCTTGCTGTTGCTATGGGGATATTGGCTAGTGTTTATGCTGTTTTTTTTCCGTTTATGCAAAATATAGGAACAGTTACTCAGTATCATATGGCTTATTATGGAGCGTTGTCTGCAGTAGAAAGAGCTGAGCTTGGATTGAGATATAGATCACCATGATTTGTTTGATCAGGTTGATTTTTTGGATTTTCTGGATATGGTCCTTTGAGTGATTATACTCCAGAATTGCTTTCTGGTGCAAATCAATGATTTATGTGGTCAATATCTTCTCGTACGACTTCTATTCCTGGTTTGGGTATGGGTAATACTGATAGTATGTTGTCAGATATTACTAGCAAAGATTATAATGCTTTGTGATATATTGATTTGGAAACGTTTTTGTTGAGTTATGACGCAATAACTCAACCAGAACTCTATTATAGTTGAGTTACTCAACTTTCTTATTTTAGTGGTTGATCTCTTACTGGTCTTTTTAGATTGCCACCTAAAATACATGGTTTGTTTTGAGATATTTCAGGATTGTTGTGTACAAGTAGCATAGGAGGGTGCGATCCTGATGGGGATGGTCTTTCGGATGATATGGCTGTTTCTTGGTCTCTTGCTTGATTGTATAAAGACAATGGGTTTAAAATATTTCCGACTATTGCTGTATTTTATTATAGTGGCATGCAAATTGATACGTCTTTAGATACTGCTATCAGAGAATCTATGCTCAATGAAACAGGTGTTATTTCTTTTGATACTTCATTTTCTCATAGATTTACTCCCGTGATTAACGGATCAAAACTTACTCAGCATAATGTAGTGTCTTCTGTTGCTGGTGATATACAACATCAATCTTTCCCTGATATACTTTCGTTTTCTTCTGTGTTTTCCAATCTTCGTTTGTCGTTTGGTGCGATGTCTTTGTTTCGTACTACTGCTGGTGCAATTTATCCTTATATTGAGTACCAATTTACTTTTCCTCAGCCGATTGCTGATAGATTTTATTTTCTACAAGGAAATGGTCGTGCAGGTGAATATGATGTGCAAATTTTTTTAAAAAAACCAACGGTTCAGTGAACTGTTGGTGGTGATTTTACCGTAGTTTTTTAGACTATATATTTTTGTACTTTATTTAAGATAATTTTTTTTGTTTTCATTGTGTTCTTCCAGTGTTTTTCCATAATGAATATTTCCTTGCATATCATGGAGATAATATATGTTGTTGGATGCTTGTGGATTGAGTATTGCATATATACTTTCTCGTGATGGATTTGCTATCGGTGTTGGTGGTAATCAATATTGTTGTCTCGTATTGTAAATATTGTTTTTGTCACTTACACTTTTTGCTATGACCGATGGAGTACAGTCGGTATATGATGTTTTGAGTCCATAGCAGAGGGTAATATCCGCATCGATTTTCATTCAGATGTCTAATCTTTTGAGAAAAATTCCTGCAACAGTTGGTTTGTTATCATTATTTCTTTCTTCTTTTTCGAGTATGCTTGCTAGAATTATTGTTTGATATCGTTGATTTGGAGAAGATATTTTTTTCCATACCTTAGTATTGAAATTTTCCAATTGTGCATAAATGAGTTGATCGACGACATTTTTATTTTTGTCGAGATGGTAGGTGTCTGGATATAAAAATCCCTCTAAAGTATTTATTGACGTGGGATTGGCAAGGAATGGATATTTTTTTTGATATGTATTGATGATAATTTGGTTTGTTGCTAAGCTAATATATTCGCCACCAGTACTATATCATTTTTTTGTTAATGCTTGATCAATGTCGTAAATAGACCGTCCTTCCAATATAGTAACACGAATATATTTTTTTTCTGGTCATGCAATGATGGTTTTAATTAATTTACTAGTAGTGTATTTGCCTGTAAAAATATAATCTCCTGCTTCTAATTTAGAAAAATCTATGTTGTTGCGTTTGATATAAAATTTAGTACGTAAATTTTCAATTATATTGAGTTGTTTGAAAATTTTTGAAACGTTTTGTCCTGCTTCTATAGTTACTTTTCCCTCCAAAGTTATAGGTTTAAACCGCATATATATTATGATAATTGTCATAATTGCTAAAAAAAAGTTTCCTAATGGTAGTTTTTTTTTTGATGTTGTCATATTTTCTCTACAAAAAATAAAGTGAGCTTATGATATATATCTTTGTATATATTTCAATAAATGTTTATATATCTCATTTTTTACAATTTACCCTTGTTTTTTCCTGTTGAAAACGTTATGTTTTTGGTATATTTTTTATTTGTTATCTATGCTTCATCCATGAAAAAAAATCTTTCATATTTTTTTGGAGTCGTTTGTAAAAGTCAAACGTACCTGAATATTTTGTATTTGCTGATTGTTTTTCCTTTGGGAATTTTTTATTTTGTTGTTTTGGTGACGTGAATTTCACTTTGAGCTGGATTGATAATTACACTTTTTGGTTTACCACTTTTGTGGGGGATGATTTTTTTGTGGCGTGAATTTGGTGCTTTTGAACGTCGATTTGCCAAAGTTATACTAAAAATGTCGATTGTTTATGTTCCATTGCAAGCACAAAAAAATTTATGAAAAAAAATAAAAGTATATCTTGGTGATGGATATACGCGGAAAAGTTTGGCATATCTTTTTATTAAGTTTCCGTTAGGGATATTTTCTTTTGTCCTTGTAGTTACTTTACTTGCTCTTTCATTGGGTCTTGTGGCTACTCCTATTATGTATCATCTTATTCATGTAGGAATTGTTGATGGAAGCATGTGTAATAGTAGTTTCTTTTGTATAAATTCATATTTTTCTGCTAGTGTGGTCTCTATTGTTGGGATTATTTTGATCTTTATTTCTCTACATATTTTTAATGGTTTTGTTCGTATTTCTGGTTTGTTGACAAAATATATGTTGAGAAAAACTCAATAAATTCTAAAATAAAAATGACGCAATTACTCTTGAAAAAAAAACATATTCCTGTATGGTGTAGGTCTTGTTTTTGTGTATTATATTTTTTATTATATAAACGTATTGCCTATGTGTTTATTTGGAAAAAAAAGCAAAAAGTATGTGTACTTTTTTGGTGAAACTAAAGGTCTAGGAAAAGATATCCTAGGTGGTAAATGAAAAAATCTTTCTGAAATGGTCGAAATGGGATTGCCTATTCCGAGTGGATTTACTATTACTACAGAAACATGTGATGTATATTATAAAAGTAATAAAACCTATCCACAAATAGTTTTGGATCAGATTGAAGAAAAACTTCAGAAACTAGAAAAAGTTATGGGTAAAAAACTTTGAGATCCTCAAGATCCTTTGTTGGTTTCTGTAAGATCTGGTGCTGCTGATTCTATGCCGGGGATGATGGATACTATTCTCAATCTTGGGCTTAATGATGAATCTGTACAGGGATTGATAGCAAAAACAAATAATCCAAGATTTGTACGAGATAGTTATAGAAGATTTTTGCAAATGTTTGGTGATGTAGTTATGGAAGTACCTCATCATGATTTTGAACACGCACTTCAATCAGTGAAAGATATTAAATGAATAAAACTTGATACAGAACTTGATGTAGCTGATCTTCAACAAGTTGTGACTTTGTACAAAGATGCGATTCAAAAAGCGACAGGAAAGTCATTTCCCAACAATCCAAGGGAACAATTACATATGGCTATTGATGCTGTTTTTGGCTCTTGGAATAATGAAAGAGCTATTGTTTATAGAAAAATTAATGATATCAGAGGATTGCTTGGTACTGCAGTAAATGTACAGGCTATGGTGTTTGGAAATATGTGAGAAACTTCATGAACTGGAGTGTGTTTTACAAGAAATCCATCGACATGAGAAAATAAGTTTTATGGAGAGTTTTTGATGAATGCTCAATGAGAAGATGTAGTTGCTGGTATTAGAACTCCTATGGAAATTATGGAACTTGATAGGGTAATGCCTGATTGTTATAAAGAGCTTGTAGAAATTTATCACGGATTAGAAAAACATTATAGAGATATGCAAGATATGGAGTTTACTATCCAAGAGGGAAAGCTCTTTATTCTTCAAACAAGAAATGGAAAAAGAACAGCTGCTGCTGCCATCAAAATGGCTGTAGATATGGTAAAAGAATGACTCATCAATGAAAAAGAAGCGGTACTTAGAGTAAAACCAGAACAGCTTGATAGTCTTCTCCATAAACAAATAGATCCAGTTGCAAAAACTACGGCACAATTGCTTACTAAATGATTGCCAGCATCACCAGGAGCTGCTGTTGGACAAGTAGTATTTACTGCACAAGCTGCGCATGATCGAAATGAAGATGGTAAAAAAGTAGTTCTTGTAAGGACAGAAACATCACCAGAAGATATTATTGGAATGTTGGCTGCTCAAGGAATCTTGACTGCTAGAGGTGGAATGACATCTCATGCTGCGGTAGTTGCTAGAGGAATGGGTAAATGCTGTGTAGCTGGTGCTGGAGAAATCATTGTAGATGAACATGCTAAAATACTTACCATAAAATGAACTGTATACAATGAAGGAGATATGATTACTTTGGATGGTTCAACAGGGGAAGTATTTGCTGGTGCATTGTCTGTAATGGATCCTGAACTGAGTAATGATTTTGCAACACTTATGACGTGGGCAGATAACTATAGAAAGCTTCTTGTAAGAACAAATGCTGATACTCCACATGATGCTGAAGTAGCAAGAAAATTTGGTGCTCAAGGTATTGGTCTTTGTAGAACAGAACATATGTTTTTCGCTGAAGATAGAATCAGAGCAGTAAGAGAAATGATTTTGGCTGATGATGTTGATGGAAGAAAAAAAGCATTGGCAAAAATATTACCATTTCAAAAAGAAGACTTTATCTGAAT
>CAYRIQ010000019.1:0-3462 GCA_964424505.1 uncultured Candidatus Peribacteria bacterium
TGGAACATATACAGGTGAACTTCTTTTAAGTCTACCTTGGTTTTAATTCCCTATATATAAATATTCCATTGCAAGAAACTTGCAAGTATGTAAAATACAAAAATACATGTATTTACATTTCTTTGTCATATTTCATGAAAATAATCAAAATTTTAAATACATTCTTTGCTAAAGGAATTATTTTGTTGATAAAAATATATCAATATACACTTTCTCCTGATAAATGATTACCAGCATTTTGGTTAAAAGGTAAAATATGTTCCCATGAACCACATTGTAGTAAATACAGTATTTCCGTACTCAAAAGATATGGATTTTGGCCGGGTATATTTTATGCGATTGACAGGATACTTCATTGTACAGCAAGTAAGCATAAAACATATGATCCGGATCACTATCGTATTGTTTTTTTTTCTTCAGCTCCGATAGGCATACCATTTCTCGAAACATTAGTTAACGACAAAAGATTTGAAGTTGTCTGAGTAGTAACGCAAAACGACAAACCAATAGGAAGAGGAATGGAAATCTGTGAAAATATCATCAAAAAAACAGCAAAAAAATTATATCATGATACACAATGAAACACGACTTCAATATTCATTTCCACGCCGACAAAACTCAATCCTGAAAAATCAGAAGAAGGACGTGAATTTGCACAACGACTCAAAGAAAAAAATCCAGATTTTTTAGTTGTTATTGCATACGGAAAAATTATTCCTCAAGCGATTCTCGACATTCCAAATATTGCTCCAATAAATATTCACGGATCATTACTTCCAAAATATCGTGGTGCTTCACCTATCCAGTCCACACTTTTAAACAACGACAAAGAAACAGGGATTACAATTATGAAAATGGATGCAACTATGGATACATGAAACATGATTGATATTCTTAGGTTTAGAATACCATTTACACGAACTACAAAAGACGTAATCAACGAAATGGAAAAAATTGGCCCCAAATTTTTTAATAATACAGTACGAAAATACGGAAAAAAATTATTAGGAGAAGTTAATCAACAAGAGCATAAAGCGACATATTGCAGCAAAATATGAAAAGAATCCTGACTAATCAATCCACGGACAGATTCCATCGAAACGATTTACAACAAATATCGTGCATATGCTTTACGACCAAAAATATATTTTATGATAGAAGAAAAAAGAGTTATCATAGAAACCTTACAACTCAACGAACCATTATACAATAGCAATGAAGAAGTACCATTATTCAAAGATAAAAATCTACATGCAGCCATAACACATATTCAACTAAAACCTGAAGGTAAAAAAACGATGGGATGGAAAGAATTTTTAAACGGATATATGAGATAATTTGATATTGAATTATTATTATATATTCATAAAGTAGCATAAAAGGTAATGCATATTTTTATTTTATTATCCATCAAAAAATGCTATTTGATTTTCAAGCATTTATTGAAGAGCTTAGAGAAAAAGCTGAAAAAAAACAAATTGTAGAAAAATATGAGAGCTTATTTGGTCCTATACAATGAGATATAAAAGATCAAATTTGGTATACAGAATATCTCTCAAAATTTACACCACTACCTTATGAAGCTCCTGAAGAACTAAAAAATGATTTCGATCGAGACCTTTTGGAACAATTAGTTATTGGCTCATTTAGTAGTGATTATGAACTTAAAAAAGAAGAAAAAAAAGAAGAAAAAGAACTGTATATAGCAGTCAAAAGCGGAGAACAAAGTGTAGTAAAAACAGTTTCTGAATTACGATCATTTCAGATACTTAGATTATATGAAATATATATCGAAGAACAGATGAATCTTCATTCGCTCAAAGCCGAAGACGAAAATGAAAAAAATACTATCGATCAAGAAAGAGAAATGAGGCTTAAGAGACGAGAAGCTGTGATACAAACCATAGACAAAGACCAGCTAGCACAAAAAGCAAAAGAAGAACAAACAGGGAAAATGGAAGACTTGATGGGAAAATTATAAACACCAAAAAAATCATTACACATACCACAAAAACTTCGAAATTGATCTCGAAGTTTTTTAGTTAAAATCAGAATATGCACCAAACAAAAAACTAGGGATTGGTTGTGCATATGAGGCGTCTAAGGCAACACGCTGATCACCATATGATGCCTGACTTTGGAGAAAAAACGTATCAGTAGGAAGAACAGAAATGGATTGTGATTGTGTATCCGCTAAAATTTTTAAACAAAACGACTGATCAATTTGCGCAGTATTGGAAAGCATTAAATATATTTTATAGCCTTTTTCTATCAACAAGGGCGATCCATAAAAATTGACAAAATTTCTATCTACCTCTGTCATATATGTTGCAAATGCTGTTGTAAAATCATGTAATGAAATAGTAGACAAAGATCATGATTTAAAGAAAATACCGTTTTCATACAATTCATTACCAGACAAAATCAATAAGCCAAATGTAACAGTATCAGACGATAAGATATGTTCTATATCAAGAGAATCATTTTCCAAAAGCGAAGCAAGGTTTTCATATACTATTCATGAAGAGAACAGATCAGCTATTGATCACGGTGTTACATCTCTAAACAAAGGGACAATAATAGATTCTCCACCACTAAGGACATAAGGAAACGCACAACCACTACCCTGCCAAAATTTTTTTGATAGCAAGGAAGAAGTACCAGAAACACTAGTAAACAAACTAAAGTTTTGTCCAGAAAAAAAATTGTCACGCACAAGAGCTGCTCACGTATTTACTGAATATTCAAATCCCACTCCACGATATTTTATAATTGATAATCACAATTCAATACCGGCTTTAGAAAGATAATACGCTTTATAATAAGAATTTACAACAGCTGATTGTTTCATCATTTGCTGAACAAAATTCATCGACAAAATACCAAGCAATGACGATGCCAATAAAACAAAGATAACTAATATACTGATATTACCTGATTTTTTTTTCATATAAAGAGTGATAGACTAAATAGAGATTTTTATTCACAATAGAATACATTTCACGCAATAAATTTATTACCACTAATTAGAGCCATTATGGACAAAGTTCAAATCACTGGCTCATAGTTAAAAAAATTGCTGAAACGGAACGGTAACATGGCTTGCCCATTGTTTCCCATAATTGATACTATATGCTTTAAACATCATTCGAAATCAAGGGGCATTGAGACAATGAAGATAATTTCATTCTTCGCATAAGCCATCACTATCAATATATTGTTGTGATGAAGCAAAAGGGATGACTTTAAAGAGCACTTTACTCATGATGATTTTTTTTGTATTGATAAGCTCTATCGTTTTACCATGCATCGTCATATACAAAGAACAACCAGACAATCCACCAGTAAACACATATTCCACGGCAGGATCTATACAATCACCCGTAGCAAAAAAACTAATTTCCCCATCTTGTCCACTCAAATACAATATATCCGTAATTCACTGAGTTTTTATCAAATCTC
>CAYRIQ010000019.1:3472-14356 GCA_964424505.1 uncultured Candidatus Peribacteria bacterium
GTTTTTCTTCGTTTTGGAATAACCATTTCCCCATCTCCACTTCAATATTTTAAATAATCAATCGTATTTCTATCAGAAAAATTTTGAAAAAGTTGAGAAATTTGAAGCACTTCTTGTGTCACCTCTTTTTCTTGTTGGACACGAAACACCATAGTAGATATCCAATTATATGTATTCAAAAGCATCACAATCAAGATGCCCAGGATAACCATCACGATCAAAAGTTCCAATAAAGTAAATCATTTTTTTTGCATGTACTGACTTATAGACTAAATATTTGATACATAATTCTTGCAACGTATATCTTGTATCATTATTTTATTAATATTTTCAAATAAAACTTTCCAGAACAACCTCTCACGTTTTACTTCACTTATTATAGAGTACATGTGATTCAACTTTTAAAATACTTTCACGAGGCAATATGTTTTCTCATTCACGTACACCAGTAAACAAAATATATCTAGCAAAAATGGATGGATCTTTTGATGGGATAGAACGTGAAGTATACCAGAACAATTCTCTTCATCAAATCATTCAAGTAGTATAATACAATATATTAGTATTCCAACGCTGAGTAAAATCTGTCATTAAAGGGACAAAAGTGGCATAAGAATATCATTCAGGAGAAAAAGAAATTTGCAAAACAGTATCTATTCACGAAGAAAAATGCCAATTACATGCAGTATCAGGATTTTCAAGCATTCATCGATCACCGGTAGCAAATGTATCCAACAAGAGACAATCCCATGGCAATCATTTGGCAATATTAGAATCTCTCATATTATAAACAAGCTCCATTCATTCTTTAGCAAGGAAAGTAGCTGTTGTACGAGATTGTGTAGTATCAAGTGTTACTAAATTTTGAGTAATTAAGCGCAAAACTGCCAACACTCCAATAGCAAAAACAGTAATAGCAATCATCACTTCAATAAAAGTAAATGCAGACTTACGTTTCATATAATATCTTACAAACTAAATGCTAATAGACAATAACAATGAGACTTATTTTTATAGTGTAAATTGCTCGTTTCACTCGCGCAATACCTCATAATAAGCTCAGATTATGCCCGTAAGGCTAAGTACATTTTGTTTCTACAAGTTTACACGTTTCTGATTTAATTTCAAAGCAATATTGCTTACCATTTTGTAAAATAACTATATCAAAATACAAAACAGCTCAAGTAATGCCAGCATTATTGGCGATAAGACATCACAAAGTATAAGGAGCAAAAAGTAGTGTAGCAGTTGGAAAAGATTGGTCTTTTTGATCAAAACGTAAATTTTTGATTTGCATATCTGAAAGTTTTGCATCTAATGACGATGGCACAGTATCTACGATATAATATATTCACGTAGAAAACCCGACTACCAATGTTTGATATTTTTTGCCATCACGAAAACTTGACGTCATATTTTGGCTATATAACTCATTATAATATCACACAAATTGTTCTTTAGTTGATTGTGCTTTGAGATCTACAATACGATTGGATCAAAATCTCATTGTCGCTGCCATCAAAATACCAATGACCATAAGCACGATAACCATCTCTACAAGTGTAAATGCTTTTTTCATACAATACAGGAAATAAAAAGCATCATATATGTAGTGATTATGATGACGCTTTCAACTAAAATTCAATGTATAACAAGAGAAAACTATTACGTATTATTTCACTAAAAATTTAAACTAAATTTTGATTTGCATTTATATTTTTTTTGAGTATACTATACCTATACCTATGGTTAATGTATTACAAATCTTTTATAGACTTACCTAAACATGATGGAAAACAAAGCAAAAAACGACTGTTCTTGTGGGACAGATACAACCTGCAAATGTGATTCATGTAACTGTACATGCGGATGCTGTAAAGGCGAAACATGCACCTGCGAAAAAGAATGTGATTGTTGTGACGATTGCAAATAACAAAAAAGCCGACAACCAATACCCTGAAAGAGATACAAATTATCAACTTTTACAACAAAATTATACAAAATCATAGGTATATTTCAAGTTTTAATTACTCACGGATTCTCATGCAATTAGACGACAAAAAAAACATCCTTCTTTCTATAAAAAAAGCAACAGGCACCATAAAAAAAGTAGAAAAACTTATCGAAGCCGATGTATACTGCGCAAATATTGCACAACAAATCAATGCAGCGATAGGACTACTCAAAAGCGCAAACAACAAACTTCTTGAAAGTCATATCAAATGTTGTGGAGCGAAAAAACTTTTGTCTAAAAACAAAAAAGACATTGACGAATTTGTCAAAGAACTTATCAGAGTACGAGATGTATCAACAAGAAAATAAAACAATTACGTTTTATGTATATAAAACTTATCATGGATACTAACTATAAATATATTCCATTCTACATTGCAATGAGTTTAGTTACCGTCTACACAATAATACATCAATTATTGCTAAGACACCGAAGTGGTATGATTGCTATGAATGATTTTATGGGCGTTTGGTTCCTCCTTTTTGGAATAATAAAATTATTTGATCTGAAATGATTTGTACGTTCATATCACAAATATGACATTATTGCTAAACATCGAATAGGCTATGCTTACCTCTTTCCTTTTTTGGAAATAGCATTATGATTTGCATATCTCTTTGATACACAAATGCACTACCGAGTAGCCATCAATGGAATTACTTTATCATTGGTAGCTATTACATGAGTTGGCATCTTTCGTTCATTGAAAAAAAAAGAAACAATTGATTGTGTGTGTATGGGAACTTTATTTCCATTGCCCATGAGCACTATAAATTTACGAGAAAACGTCAGTATGGGAGCAATGGCATTTGTTATGCTTATCCGAATGTGAAGTATGAATATACCAGCTATAAGTGCCAACGAGTTACCAACGCAACAAACGATTACCAGCACAGGAGCTAGTTGTCATTAATGATAAAATATATATGTTTGCACCTTTTTACGTACCAGCTCATTCCATAATTTGGAGAATTAAACCAAAAATACCAAGTGCAATAACTACAACAATTCATCACACAAAAATAAGCATTACAGGCTCAATAATTTTTGACGAACGCGAAATGAGCGTATTGAGATCTTCTTCATACATTTTGAGGATATTGTCCAAAGAATTGGAGAGATTTGCAGTTTCTTCACCAACCTTGATCATTACAGAAACGTCAGAAGGGATCAGATCTGTTTCATATTGTAATGTATAATAAATAGTATCTCATTTTCAAAGCCCAAGCAAAACACGTTCAATCATATTTTGATAAGCAGCTATTCACAAAATATCTCTCAAAAGCTGGAATGTCTGGATATAATTCATCCCAGCACTCATCATAAGTTTCATATATCTACAAAATTTGACAATATAGAAAAATTTAGTCATCTTACCAATCAATGGTATACTCAACAAAATACTAAACCATGTTTTTTTTCCTACTTCAGTAGAAAAAAAGACTCAACCTATCAATCCAAGTCAAGCAAGTGTGCCAAAGATACTTTTCCATTGTGTTTGAAAAAACACAGAAATATCGCGCAACATTATAGTAATCCACGGCAATTCAATATTTTGAAATCCCTCAGCGATAGAAAAAATATTTGGCAAAACAAGTAAAAACAGTGCAAAAACAGCTACAACAGAAATAACAATCAAAATCACAGGATACAACAACGCACCAACATATTTATTTTTTATATCTCTAACATAGACATATTCTGTAGCCAAAGATTGTAAAATCATAGGTAAATTACCAGACATTTCACCAGCTTTGACAATAGTATAATCTCATTGATCAAAATAATCTGGCAGTCTATTTAAAGCATAAGAAAAACTTTTTCCTTTACGAAGAAATACAGAAATATTTTTTGAAATTTCTTTAAGTGCATAATTATCAGAGCTCTCTCAGATAATGCGCATAGCCTCGACAAGAGAAACTCCACCACCCAACAAATAAGCAACCTCTTTAAAAAACAAAATTTTGTCTTTAGCTCAAAAACTACCTCTATCCATAGATTGTAACGTAGACACAATCATATCATCGATAGGTCAAGCTTTATATTCTTGTTCACTATTTTGTTTTTCTGACATACATAGAGAGATAAAATAAAAGGCAGAGCGAGCTCATTAAGATCGAAGATATATTACACGAAGTGTATTACGAATCTTTAATCAGTATAATAGTAAGCATTTAAATCTATATCCACTTGTTGCTGAAGTGTATAATTTGCTATATCATAGTTTACTTTATCAATCTTATACAAAACACGGTAGTTAACATCAGCCAATACTCTTTTTTCAACATTGTCGATAAAAGAAAGCAAAGCATCCTTAGTATCAAAAGTAACATTGAGTTTTATAGGAATGTAGTATAAATTTCAGAAAAATGATTTTGGTTCACCAATGGCAATTTTATTTATCACTCAATTTTTAGATTTAGTCACAGGCTCTCTAAGTAAATATTCATTGATATTGGCAAGTAATATTTTTTCATTGATAAACATTTTAGGATCTGTCAAATTATTGAGCTGGATATAAGATCTCGCAAACGAAAAATTAGTTCTCAATGCAGGATCTATCGCACTACAATTTGTTCTTGTATTGAGACAAGCAATAATATTTGACTGTTGTGTTTCTATAGTTTGAATCAATTTTTTATCAGCAGTAGATTGAAGCTTTTTTGTTTCAAAGCTAGAAATCTGAAGATCAATATCACTGACTTCTATCTTAGTCGACTGATAATCATCCCATGCAGGCAAAAGAATAGTATTACCAAAAACTACAAGCACAAGCAACAGAACAATACAATAAATTCTATATCTGATACTTACGACTCTTGATGTGGTAATCAAAACTTGATTGTCTTCTGCGAGTCAATCGATTTCAACGGATTTTTTTTGTTGTTGTTCACCAAGCAATCTATCAATAATTTGATTATTTTGTGGTGCTACCTGTGGTTGTTGTTCCTGCATCATTAATAACATTAGCTTCTAAAACGAATTCATAATAATTATTATCTCCCACCCTATCATAGGTCTGGATACGAATATTTTTGACAAAATCCAAACTAGAAAATCTATCGATAAGCGAGCGAACACCCTTTGCTGTATTGGAATAATATAATAATAATAAATTGGAAACTTGTCATTTAAGCGTAATTTTTTCCATACTGACATTAAAATCAGAAAGAGCAATAGTATCTGTAGTACTCGTATCGACTTGTTTAAGATCTTCTAGCATAGCAATCATTTTAGCAATATGTTCAGACCATGGCATAGTAATCTGCTTTTCTTCAAGAATTTTTACCGCCTGTAACTTATTGTACCCCGTAAGCAGTTTATACGACTCTAATTCTTTCGTTTGATCTTCAAGCGTTACACGTTTATCACTAATATGTTGATTATTCAAAAACATATCCACTTTAAGATATCCAAAAGCAAGAAGTATCAAGACAAATAGCACCAACAGCACTTGAAAATATATTTTCCATCTAGAATGAAATCTACTGACTGCCATAACGGATTGACTAAGAAAAGTAAAAACATAATTTGTCCTCTCGGACGTAATTTGCAAAGCTCATTACGCGAGCAGAGCGAGCTCATTACATTCTTATTATACTCCCCATCCACGAATTTATCAAATAGAAGAGATATTTATCAACTTCTCCACCTCCAAAAAATAAAAAAAAATAAAATATACTTGACTTTTAAAAAAAAGTAATTCACTAATTGAAACCATTAAAAATGAAAAAAAGTGTATGGATACAGGAAATTGGGATAGCTGTATGTCTTAAAAAGAATAGGCATTATAGACTATATTCATTAGATGATAGGCAAAATAAAGCACCTATCGGTCAAATTTTTAAGGCAAGAGAGTATTGCTTTTGTATGCCTGAAAAAAGAGAAAATGGAATGAAATACGAAATTCAACGAGTTAAATGTAAACCAGGAACACACACACTAAAAGAATAAATCGTAAGTATATCAATTCAAATCTCAGTAGGTTTTAGCTGGGATTTTTTTTAATTTTATTTTCTTAGTTACCTCACCCCTGCCTACCACAGGCAGGCCCTCATCTAAAATAAAGGAGGGATTTTTTAAAATAAAAATTAAAAAAAAGTCCCTCTGTTTCAGAGGGATTTAGGGAGTAAAAATCTACACTCCCACAATCTCAACTTCCGCACCACACAACTTTTTCATCTCCTCTATCACATCACCAACTTTATATCTTGGATCTTGCTGACTCGCATAATATCGCTTATGAGGATCTACGAAAATAATCTTTTTCAAATCATGAAAATCTTGGAATATTTCTGCATACGTACAAATAATTACTGATTTTATTCATTTTTTGATCTCCCATCGATGAATATCTTTTTGATGTTGTGTATTACTCGATAACAAGGTAACTACATTATTTTCATCATCGGAATTCTTCTGCAAATCCTTTGAAATCTTAGAATTACTCATAGTTCGTACATCAGGAAAAACAATCAACGTCTGTCACTCCTTTCCATCTTTCAATCTTTCCACTTTTCAATGTTTCAACTTTCCTTCACGTTCTAATAATTTTTCCATAGTATCAGAGAAGAAAAGCCTTACAACAGACTTATAAGTAGTATAGTGATGCTCAACCATCCAGTGAAAAAGTCTCAATGCCGGAGCAGATAGGAACTCTTTATAAACAATTTCAGCCTGGATTGGAGTCAGATGGTGATATTGTTCAGAAAATGAAAGTGTTTCTCCCAATGCCAAAAAATATTGATTACCAAATGCGAGTAAATCACCTGCCTTCACTTTTTTTTTACTAAAGTTTTCAGCCAGAATACACACCTTATCAAAGCCAAAAAAACGATCAAAACTATACAAATACATATCAATTAACAACGAACAACTAAAAACTAACAATATAAGATATAGAGAATCTTTTTTTTAATACAAGACACATAGCAAAGTAAAACCATAAAAAATTAATGTATTCTAACAAATACCTACCCTGAAGTTTCACTTGATAAAGGGGGAAACGAAGGGGGATTTGTTTATATCCACAAAATTTTTACAAATACTTGCTTTTTAACTCAAAATATATATAATATAAACACAATAAAACCAAATGATTCATGATGTACACTACACGAACTAAATAATTACATAACTAAATAGTTCTTGCATCTAATATAGTTTCAACTGCATTTCCTTTGAAACTTTATCCCATTTCAAAACAAAAACAATGTTAAAACAAGCAGAAAAATTAGGACAAATGCTCGCCTGAACTTGATGAAAAAAAGCTCAAGTAAATACTATCACTCATACAGACCGTTCATCTAGCTATATATTTTTTCATATAAAACCATTTAAAGATAATGACCGCGGGATCAACCATCGGGATACCGTAAGCAAAAATATAATAAGCCTTAAAAAAAAGAAAATACTTTTTTTGATAAGTGGAAATAGTAGTGATATTAAATTGTATGTATGAGTACCAAAAGATTTTAAAAACTATTTTGAAAATACATTTTATGCTAGTTATCCTACGTCAGATCTCATAGAACTTAAAAATCCTATAGCCATACCACAAAATAGAGATTGGCTAACATTTTCCAAAGAAGGTAATATTCTCAACAAAGAAGAATTTACTAGATGAGGACTCTATATGGATCCAATAAATGGAATTTTTTCTTTATTTAATCTCGTAGATGCCAATTCAAAACTTGATATTTATTTTACGTATACTTTCACACTCAAAAAAAACTTTTTACAATACATAAATAGTGTTTTCAAACGGATATGGGAGCCAAAAAAGAAAAACGCAGATGGTACACCAACAGAAAAAATCGCAGAAATTAAGCCAGAAATTTTTGGTTCATTTAGTTATAAAATCACCACAAAAGATAGTTATATCAAAGAATCTCTCAAAAAAAACATTATTGCAGCCTTTGCACCATTCATTTCCAATGGGAAAATAAAAATTAAAACATCTGAAAAATATCACGGTATGACTCATTCACAAGCAGGGAATTTTTTTCACCTTCCAACTTTGGAAAACTTCAATAAATGACTTGAATATACTCTTTATAGAAAACTTCCTTATCCTACCAATCTTCCTACTGTACAAAATACCAATCCTAAAGATTTTACCGTATTAGGAAACACAGATTATAGAGGAGAAAAAATAACCTTTGGAATTAGAAAAGAAGATAAATTTAGACACATGTATATTGTAGGTAAAACAGGTACAGGTAAATCTACGTTTATAGCAAATCTCATCAAAAGCGACATGATTGCAGGAAATGGACTTGCTTTACTTGACCCTCATGGCGAGCTTGTAGACACAGTTCTTGAGCATATTCCAACCAATAGAATCAATGATGTTATTTTGTTTGATGTGGCAGATTCTGACTTTCCAATTGGATTCAATCTCCTTCAAGGCAATACCGAGGAAGAAAAAAATTTAATTGCATCAGGCGTTGTTTCTACGTTTAAAAAACTTTTTGACAATAGCTGGGGACCAAGATTGGAATATATTTTGAGAAATGTGGCCATCTCATTAGTTGATTATCCAAATGCTACACTTATGCATATCCTCAGGGTACTGACAGACAAAAATTTTCGCGAAGAAGTTATTTCTCACATAAAAGATGCAGTAGTGTTAAAATTTTGGACAACAGAATTTAATAAACGACCAGAAAAACAAAGAGATGAAGCGATATCACCGATTACCAACAAAGTGGGTCAATTTCTTTCATCGAAATTAGTCAGAAATATTTTTGGACAACCAAGGACAAAACTCAATCTCAGAAAAGCAATGGATGAAGGTAAAATTATATTAGTCAACCTTAGTAAAGGAAGAATTTGAGAAGATAATGCAAATATGATTTGATCATTATTAGTCACCAAATTCCAGATAGATGCTATGTCAAGAGCAGATATACCAGCACATTTGAGAAGAGACTTTTATTTATATATTGATGAGTTTCAAAATTTTGCATCAGAATCTTTTGCCACCATTCTTTCTGAAGCTAGGAAATATAAGCTTTCTCTTATCGTAGCAAACCAATATACTGCACAGCTCGATGAAAAAACAAAAGATGCTATATTTGGAAATGTAGGTACTACAATAGCATTTACTTTAGGAAAAGATGATGCTGATATCATCACGGGACAATTTAAAAACATGGCAGGGATCAACGATCTCATTTCGTTACCAAAATATACTGCATATACCAGACTCATGATAGATGGTATTTCTTCTGATCCATTTAGCATGAAAACTCTACCTATTACGAGTCCAGAAGGGTCACTTGAGCTTATTGATAAAATCAGAAAACAATCAAGACAAAGATATGCTATGGAAAGAAATCAGCTTGAAAAACTCATGAGTGCACGATCCAACAAAACATTTTCGCTCCAAGAAAAAATTATGGAAAAAGCAAAAATGGAATCCATTGGCATTAGTGAAGAAGAAGTAGAAAACTTACATGATCTTTTTGTAGAACAACACAGTTCTTATTTCACAGAATTTTCAATAGATGGCATAGAACCAGACGCCATCATCTTCGATACAGAGCAGTACTCACACAAAGCAATACGGTATACAAAACCAAAGTGACTAGAAGACCAAGCAAATATTAAATATCAATCTTGAGGAAAAATTACTTTTGAAAATAAAGAGATTTCTTTGTATGTAGATATTTATCAACATCAAACTATTCAAATAGAAAATAACTGATCACTTATGATATGGATTGGATCAAAAGACAAGGCATATCAACAGCTCAACGATATCTATATGCAAGCAGGCATTAAAAAAGAAACACAAAACTATCTCAAATTTTGCCCAAATATCGGAAAATTAGAAAAAGAAAAGGGAGTAGAAGAAAAACCAGTGGTTTCATGACCAGAAGCAACGATAAATACATTATGAACAAACAAAATACCAGAAACCAATGATTCAGCATTTACGATTAAAGACATTACATTAGGACAAGAATATGACGGATATATTAAGCTCAGTTACAATTATGGAATGTTTGTGACTGTTAAAGGTGTAGAATGACTTCTTCACAAAAATTTTATTGTAGCTCCTGCAGGAGTAGAACGAAAAAAATATTACAACATTGGCGATAAAATCAAAGTTATAGCAAAAGAATTTAAAGAAATAAACGGCGAACAAAAAGTCGTTCGAGCACAAAAATAACTAAAAAATAAATAACAAACTACCCACAAAGAATTTGCCTGAATGAAATGGCGGATCATTTTTCCTAGATCTTTTTGCTTATTTTTTGCAACAATGGCAAAAAGTAAGGCCCAACCGGTGAGGCGAAAAAATTCAAAAAAATCCCGCAGGATATACCCACGGGGGTTTTTTATATTCTCCTTCAAAAATATATTTTAATATTTTTGATGGAAGAGTTTCTATATGTTTGAAAGACCGCTCACAAAAATAATAATTAGGCAGCATAAGCATATTCTTCAACCAATGTTACTTCTTCAAAGATTTGGTCGATAGTTGCTTGGATTTCCATTACTGGCATTTGGAAATTGTTATGATTGAAATTGTTTGCGAGCAAGAATGTTTGTAATGTAGCAGAAGTATCTTGAAGTGATCCAATAATTTTTTCAATAGTAGTAGTATCAGTAATTACTTTTTGATTTAATGCTTTTTTAAGATCTCCAAGGTGGAGTTTGATTTTTGTAATATTATCTACAACAACATTAACAAATTCAGATTCTACCTTTTCAGCAGTAGTTAGACTGTATTGTGCTACTGAATCGCCATTAAGTTCAAGACAGCTAGCAAGACCTTCTTCGATAGTCTTACATACACCTTCAATCTTTTGAATAAGGGTGTTTACATGACGAACTGATTCAGATGATAATTTTGCGTT
>CAYRIQ010000020.1:0-13137 GCA_964424505.1 uncultured Candidatus Peribacteria bacterium
CACTACCCAATGTAGTGGATCAACTATAAATGTAGTTTATACAGGTAAATTAGCCCTTACCACACTCGCTACCAACACCATCTACGTAGTCACCTGAACCATCTCTACTGGAAGTGCAACTATCAATTTAGCTACTTGTAGTGCAGTAGTAAGTAATCAACTTACAGGAACTACCTTTTATAGTACCACTTCATTAGCTAATGGGATGTTTTGGGGAAATAGTAAAAAATACATAATTATTGACAATATTGCTACTAATGGAACCTGAGGTGGTCCTGTTGCCAATCATGCAAGAAATGGGTATGGAATACGTTTAACTTCATCTTCAAATTCATCTTCAAACAATACAATCAACAACACTCAAGCGTATAACAATAGTTATGGCTTATATCTATATGCATCTTCAAACCATAGTATTAATAATACTAAATTTTACAACAATGATTATGGTTTTCTCTTATCTTCGCCATCCTCAGCTGAGCCATCTTTAAACAATATAACCAATAATATTCAAACTTACAACAATATACAAAATGGAATACGCATAGAGTTATCTTCAAACAATACATTCAATAACATTCAAGCATTCAACAATAATCTTGGGTTGTATGTAATTTCATCTCCAAACAATACAATCAACAATATTCAAATTTACAACAATATACAATATGGAATACGTCTAGAGTCATCTTCAAACAACATAATAAATAATATCCAAGCTTACAACAATGCTTATGGTTTAATTCAAAATACATCTACAAACAATAAATATTATGGTACGTGAAAAATTTTCAATAATGGAACTAATATCTGAGCAGGATTTATCACTTGATCAAGTACTGATTATCCAGACCTCGGACGAACCACAGGGATAATGATTACTGCATGAATAAGTATGTCACGAGATTACATCACCAACCCACTTAATACGAGTGGAAATTATCTCCTTTCGTGGACCGGTACCCGAACAAGTATAACAGGAATACAAACGGCATATACAAACAAAACAACCGCAAACTATTCTTACGGTAGTGGCATAATTACTCAGATACAACCAGTTTATTACTCATGATCCACACTCAAAACTTGAGGTATTTTTGATTCCACGAAATATATCTGATCTGATACCACCAAAATCACCTGAGAGATCCAATGAATCGCTGCAAACATGAGTGAATCTCTATCTATCATCACAGGGATAGCAAATGATAATCTAGTGACACACTATTCCATTTTTGGTAATATAAAAACAAATAAAATAGGACAGACAAAAAATACAAGCACTGGTATTGCTTTGACGACAGGACTTTCATCAAATAGAATAATAACGCAACTGTACAATCCGACAGGATATTTTGCTACTCACTTCCAAAAAGACACCATATTCAACGAATGTATGAGCTGACGAAACAACGACAACTTCCTCAACTCAGGATTTTGGAACAACAACCCTACGGATGACAACATTATCTGTGCATTATACGGTACCGTACCAGGAGATACTACCGCATATACTAGCCTATGGAGCTGACGAAACACTACCCAATGTAGTGGATCGACTATAAATGTAGTCTATACAGAGAGATTAGCTCTTACTACACTCGCTACCAATACCATCTATGTAGTCACTTGAACCATCTCTACCGGAAGTGCAAGAACGAATATGGCAAGATGTAGCGCAGTAATAAGCAATCAAATTACAGGAACTACTTTTTATACTACAACATGGATAGATTTTGGTAGATTTTATACCAATAGCAACCTATATACTATCTTTGATAATATTAAGATTAATGGTACAGGAGGATGATCTGTTCCTACCCATACAGGGAATAATTATGGGATATTTATAAATTCTTCAAATAATACGATCAACAATAGTGAAACATATAATAACAATTATGGAATATATCTAAACTGAGCTTATTACAACACCATCTCTAATAGTAAATTTTATAATAATAGCGGACATGGAATGCGGATAGAAGCTAGTTTTTACACTACGATCAACAACAATCAAGTTTACAACAACAAAAATACGTGAATTTATGTTTACGATTGAGAAAAAACTGCTATCAACAACAATCAAGTGTACAACAACTATCACGGGATAGCGCTTTGGTGGTGATCTGACTACAATAGTATCAACAACATTCAAACTTACAATAATACACAATATGGTATATATTTATATTCTTCATCAAATAATACGCTCAACAATAGCCAATCTTTAAATAATGGAGATAGTATATTTGCATCCTCTTCAAGCAACAATAAATATTATGGTACACTCAGATCGACAGCAAATCCAACTGGATTTTCTGCTTGATCAAGCACTGATTATCCAGACCTCGGACGAACAACAGGAGTTCTTATCACTACCGGGACACGATCACGAGATTATGTGACCAACCCACTCAATATAAGTGGAAATTATCTCCTTCCATGGACCGGCACACAAGCTGGCATCAGATGAGTTCAAACAGCATATACCGACACGATCACTACAGCATACTCATATGGTAATGGTATATTCACGCAAGCACAAACAGTCTATTACTCATGAGCTACACTCAAAAATTGAGGTATTTTTGACTCCACAAAATATATCTGATCTGATATTACCAAACTCACCTGAGACGCGCAAATCACTGGATCGACAACCACCTTCACAGGGATAAGTAGCAATCCTGCCATTAGTAAATATAGTGTATTTGGTGACATTACTTCATACAAAATATGACAAAATATCAATACAAGTACCGGAATAGACTATATAGTAGACCTTTCCCTCAATAGAATCATTACCCAGCTCTACAATCCTACAGGATATTTTGCTACTCACTTCCAAAAGGATGTACAAGTGATCAAAAAACCTAGTATCTACTTTACAGGTACTACACCTACCAACGGACAAACTATTACCGGCAACAATTTCAAGCCACAAATAGAGATCATCAATACAGAAAATATGAATACATTCAGATACACACTCAACAATACAATGTATCCATATTATGATAGTGGATTACTTGTGATGCTCAATTTTGACAATATACCTAGTTTATGAGAAAATACTACAACAGCAAAAGATGTATGACCATACAATTATACATGAGTAATAAGTGGCGCTCTATGGACAGGAAATGGAAAACGAAATGGCGCATATATTTTCAATGGAAATCTGTCATATTTATCCATCAACAAAATCGAGCTACCAAGTACCATGCCAAACATGACAGGTAATTGGACAATTTCCATGCGAGTAAAAAAATCCACGAACAATTCACAACGTCCATTATTTTCAAGATGGAAAAATTCTGCGACAGAAAGACAGCTCTATATTTATTTCAACACCAACAACAAAATCAGTGTAGACATACCATATATAGCTACCGTGGCGACATCAAACCGCACTATTACAGACACTACCAACCGATATTTTGTCACAGTAACCAAAAATACAAGCACATGGTCTATTTACATAGATGGTAGTTTGGACACAGAAGTAGTCAATACCAATGCACAAGAATCAGCATTGACTACTATCCCTTCTATTTGACATAATATATGAGCTGGCCTCTCTTTCAGTTGATTATTAGATGAAATACGTATATATCAACGTGCACTTTCTAGTGGAGAAATCGTTCAAATGCGAAGATCGAATCTAAACAAATATAGTACAGGTAAATGGCTATTTACCGATGATAGACAATGTGTACTCAATAACACGTATATCTATACATGATACGTGCTAGACACCATAGAACAAAGCGGCACTACTGGAAGAAACACTATAGTCAATGTTCCATGATATGCGATATCTGCACCAGCATGATATATGATAGGTGTCACCTGAGTATCTACACAGGAAAAGATTTTGTCTGGTCAATTCACAGGGTACTTCCAAATAGCAGATTGGATAGGAAACACATGATGGTATACAACGATCATGTTACCACTGAGAATGACAGGTATGAACTATACCAGCAATTATATCACACGAAACAATATCAAACTATGGTCTGCTACAGGAGTAGTAACTACGATCGCTTCATGAGGAAGCATACCAGCACCAGTCTACATCTCAGGCACCATGGCAAGTGGAGTTGGACAAGCATTTACTGGCGCAAAATATTATATGATTAGAGATTACCAACCATGATATACCTGTCCTGCAGGGATTTATGGAAATAAGCCATATATAGAAGTAAAAATACCTGGACGACAAAATCCAGATACATATAGGGGTACAATAACTATTGATTTCAATAGTCCAGCTCCTGCAAATGTCATCTGGTAGCTACCAGCTTACAACAAAGAAAGAAGAGTCTTTACCTTAGTAAGCAATGAAATATCTCAGGTGTCCAAGGTCATTCATCCAAAAGGGTCAGAAGAAATATTTTTTGGCACCAACTGGAAACTATCCACCAAAAGCTGAGCTAGCTCAGCTCTAGAAATTTTTTGATTACTCGCCAATTGTTGATCATAAATGATATTGATAGGCAACAATTTAGTCAATATAGCATAAACTTCCTTTTTAGTCACAAAATCATTGGGAGAAAAGTACAATTGTCCATCTCTATTTACAATCAACATATCAATCAACCCACGATCACTAGCATACACCAGCTGAGGAAGATATGATGCGTTGACTTCTACATCAGAAAAAGGAGAAAAAGAGACAGAAGGAACCGTATAATTAGAAGATTTTGAAGCAAGGAAAGCATTTACCATCAAAACCACAAAATCATAATGACGGAGATAATTGTCAGGATAAAACTTAGTAGTCTGTGTGTTTACGATACCCAAATTCGCCAAGATAGTAATCGCAGAAGCAAGTGGATGGGTAGATATATCAGTAAAAGTATTAGACAATATAGGAGAAACTCAATGTGGCAAAGCACGTTCTGTAGGAGGAAGATCAAACATACGGACAAGATAATACGCTCATTCTGATCTGACGAGAGTATCATAAGGATTTCCGTCTATGACCACAGGATCAAGAGAGGAAACGGCATACATCATTTGTTGCATCATTCATTTAGTCATCAACCCATTTTGAGAAGTCATACCTAAAATCTCTTGAGAAGTCAAAGATTGTCCAGTAGTTTTTTTATAGAGCCTAGCAAACAAAGAGATAAAATCATCTACACGAAAATAATTTTGTGGATAAAATCTTGAAGTAGAAGACAATACACCATAAGCAGCCAGTCTAGTAATATATGATACATAAGGGTCATTTTCTATATCAACAAAAATATTCTGATCCACCGACGGAGATAGATTTCCTATTCATTGAGTTACATCAATGACACGGACAGATTGATCATCAGCATTTTGAGAAATTTTACCACCAATCAACAAGCGGACTTCATCACGTATTCAGGAAAACCTTTCTTTTAGTCTAGTTCGAAGCATTGAAAGATCTTGCTGGGACGATATTGGCTCAATATCAGGTTGAATTGGCGTACTTGCCCAAGTCGGTAATGCACTTAAAGCTACTACAAATCCAACAATCACCAAACTAAAAATCTTTGTTTTTGTTTTTGATGCTACACTCATCATAAGATACAAAGAATAAATTTTACTGACGTACTATACTCACAACTCTTAATTTGTCAATAGATTTTATAAAAGCCAATAATTATAATGTAATATACAATAATAATACACACAAGAAAATAGCAATAAACTGGTAATTTAAACAAAAATGATAGACTTTAATTTTAAAATCATTGCAATTTATACGAAAATCTTTAATCGTTTTTTATCAACAGTACCCTGTTGAGAAGATTTTATTATCTATAGATACATCATGAAATACACAATAGAAAACATTGCAGGGATAGCCTGTATTTTTGCACCTATGGAAGATATAAATTCCGTCACTATAGAGATCATGTGCAAAGCAGGAAGTATCTACGAGACAAGACAAAACAACGGAATAAGTCACTTTTTAGAACATTTATTTTTTAAATGAGGAAAAAAATATCCGACGCCAAAAGCTGTTGCTGAAGCAGTAGATAAGTTTTGAGGAGAATTTAATGCATATACGGGAGATGAATATGCGTGATATTACGTAAAATGTGCACCAGAATTTGTAAATAAAGCTATAGATGTTTTAGCAGATATGATGATAAATCCCATATTTCCCAAAGAAGAATTGGAAAGAGAAAAATGAGTCGTCATCCAAGAGCTCAAAATGTATGAAGACAATCCTATAGCCATGGCGATGCAAAAGCGACAAACATATTATTTTGGAGACAATAGTTTTGGACGACCAATAATAGGGACAAAAGAAAATATACAGTCATTCGACCAGCAAATGCTATTAGACCATAAAGATGAACTTTATACAAAAGACAATCTTATCATTATGGTTGCAGGCAAAATCAACGATAAACACATCATCATAGATCAGATTACTAAAGAATTTAGTACACTTCCTTCACACAAAAAACAAAACACTCCACTATTTACTGGAAAATTACCCGAGCATCACACTGCATCATACGAACAAAAAAATGAGCAAACACACCTTGTCATTTCAGCCCCAGGATTTAATGGTAATGATGAAAACAGATATGCAGCCAACGTACTTGCGACCATACTTTGAGGAAATATGTCTTCAAGACTTTTTCAAAATATCAGAGAAAAACAAGGTCTCTGTTATTATATTAAAGCAAGTCACATGAGCCAGCAAGATACAGGGGTATTTGTCATCAGAGCAGGGATAGACAAATTGAGATTTGATTTTGGGATAGAAAAAATTTTTGAAGAAATACACCATATAGCAGAATGAAATATCACGCAAGAAGAATTTGACAACGCAATTGGATACAACGAAGGTCAGATCCAAATGGGTATAGAATCCTCAGATGAAATGGCTAGCTTTATAGGAAACCAATATTTAATATACAAAAAAATAGATACTCTCGATGAGATATTAAAAAAATACAAACAACTCACACTAGAAGATATAAAAAATGTAGCCAAAAAACTTACCAAAGAAAACTTATATCTTTTTTATATCAAGTAATCATCGTAATATAACACCAAATTGGTACTCATTATTTTTTGCTGTTTGGTAGTAAAGTTTTGATAACACTTCCCAATGCAAAGAAAGTAAATACAATATCGATCATCGAAACAATAGATGAAATCAATACACATAAAACGACAATTCATATCTGTTTTCGCAAAGCTACGTTGTCTTTGCCACCCATTTTCTCGATAAAAAATTGAGAATAAAAGACAACATTGAAAAGTTTATAAAAAGCGAATAAAGTAGCATAAAGAGCTATCAAAATAGCAGCAAATGGTATACCTATAAGAGAGATAAGCAAAACAATAATAGCAAATGGCACAAGTATATACGGAAGGATACCATATCACAAGCAAAGAAACGGCTGAGCTTTGAGTGCAGCAATAGCTGAGACAAATCGTTTACGTCCCACAAAAAGCAACAGTATACCAAACACCAACAAAAACAAAAACTTCAACACCATATATCCACCAAACACAGTACCCAAAAATATAAAACCACGGTCAAAATCAACTTGTGTAAAAGTTACCTTACCGGCTACGATATGTTCTAGCTCAGTATTGATCACTGATGAAGTATATTCAAGATTTCATAAAATTTTAGCTCCAGTAGTTATATAAATTTTATCTGCTTTGATAACTGCATTGCCTTTGATTGTTCATCATATAGTCAATTCCCCAGCACTCAAGTTTGCATCATGAGTTGTTCCATCAACCGTAACCATACCACCGCCAATGATAGTATCTCATTGTATGACAGCATTTTTTCAAAGGGTAATTTCTCCACCAGCAACGATAAGATCTTTTCCAAATGTACTATTGATGGTAATAGTTCATCAAGCTACTTTAGCTGTCTCTCAGACATTTTTATCAATGGTAATATCTCATCCAGCGATAGTCAAATCTTTTCCAACAGCTCCATTGATAGTAAGTTCTCATCCAGCAATAGTCAAATCTTCTGAAACAGAAGCATCAAGATGGACAGTCCCTCCTGCCACATAATAATCTTCCACAAGTGGAGTAGTAATATCAAGAGTATCACCAGCCAATCACTTAAAAGCAAAAGTAGATATAGGTACTACACATAGTACACTTAGCACAAAAAAAATAATCTTTTTCATAACTATGACATAAAAAATAAAGTAAAACTAATCATCAAATATATACATAAGTATGTTCAATTTACAAGAGCAACCAAGCATAGAAAAATTTTAGTTTGAGTATTGATAAAAAATCTATACAATGCAAATATGAGCAAACTGACAGAAGACATTTTATCCAATTTAGATATCGTAGATATCATAGGAAGATATATTCCACTCAAAAGATCGGGATCAAATTTTTCTGGTAATTGTCCGTTTCATAGTGAAAAAACACCATCTTTCATGGTATCGCCGAGCAAACAAATTTTCAAATGTTTTGGATGTGGAAAATGAGGAAATCTTATTACATTTGTCCAAGAGATAGAAAGGATTGATTTTCGAGATGCAGCAAAAGAATTAGCAAAACAAGCAAACATTGATGTAGTAAAATATCAAATAGATCCTTTAAAACACGATGATCGAAACGATGAAAAAGAAAAAATAAAGCGTATTCACAAAATTGCTCAAAAATTTTTTGTAGAGCAACTGACAAAGCATCCAGAAGCCAAAAAATATTTAATAGATCAAAGACATTTAGATGAAAAAACCATCAATACATTTGGTATAGGATACGCTCCAGATTCTCATTACACTATGATCCAAGAGCTCAAAAGCAAATGATTTACAGACAAAGATTTGATAGATGCTTCTATTGCAAAAAAATCTCAAACCTGATGAGATATTTATACATTTTTCAAACACAGGATCACTTTCCCAATCTACGATACGATGAATAACGTTGTATGATTTAGTGCAAGAATAGTAGACCCAAATGATAAACCAAAATATCTCAATAGCGCCGAGCACAAAGCATTTGAAAAATCCAAACTCCTCTACTGACTCAATCGAGCAAAAAACAATATCAAAGAGTACAATACACTCTTCATTGTAGAAGGTCAAATGGATGTGATCGGTCTAGCAAGACTTGGATATTATTTAGGCGTCGCTACATGTGGAACTGCACTTACGATCGAACATATAAAACTTATCAAAAGATATACAGAACATATATTTTTATTGTTTGATAGCGATAATGCATGACAAGAAGCCAGTTTAAGGGCACTTACTCTTGCTTATCAACATGATATATTTCCCAAAATAATTACTTTACCAGAAGGGTTCAAAGATGTTGATGAGCTCGCAAATACGGCAGATGGAAAAGAAAAATTTGATGAACAACGAAAAAATAGTCAGGATGGATTTTTGGTTATTTTCCAAAATTTAAAAAATAAATTTGACCTTACTTCACCTATCGACAAACAAAAAATTCTGAATATTCTTTTTGGATTGATACTCAATATCAGCAATATTCCTATGCAAGATCACTATATCCAATTATTGTGAGAAAAGCTAGGTATAGGCTATGAAATAATGCGTGTCCAATATGTCCAATTTGCAAAAAATGAAGGAAAATTTATCATCCAACAACGCAAAAATAAAACAGAAAAAAAATATGAAATAGACAGAGAGCTCCTGATCTCAGCATTATTTTACCAAGATTTCATCAAGCAATTTATAGACACACCAGACAAACGAACACGACTTTTCGAGCTTTTCACCAGCATTATGACTACTCTACCTACAAACGAAATACAGCAAAAACAACTTGATATAAACAATCATAAAGCATTGCTGGAATTACAATTGCGACGAGATAAAGAACTCACTGAGCACAAAGATGAAGACAAAAGATATCAATCCATTAAACAAATCATATTTCCCATCATCCAGTGATATGTCCAAAGAATTACAAAAGACAATAAAATTTCTCATGAACAAAAACAAGAAATTCTTACTATGACGAGAAAAATATAAAAATAAAATCTCCATATTGACTTTATAAAACATTTGGTTATAAAATAGAAAACAAAAAAAACAAAAAAAAATGAAAACACAAAAAATTGTATTAGAACTAAATGGAAAAACATTTAGCAGTAAAGCGATTACCTTAACAAAAAGATTCTTTTATCAATTAAAAGAAGCCGAATTGTTACCGTATATCAACCCATATCTACTCCCGCAAAAGTTGGAGGTTAAATTAGAAATAACTGACGACTTAGATGAAGATGCATTCTTTGTGAAAATAATGCCAAACACAAAATTTAGAAAAAGTTTTTTAGAAAAAATTAAGAATTCTAAAGATGCTTTGTTTTTAGATGGGAAACTTTATTTTGAAATAAAACTAGAAAAACTTGGTTCCTATATAAGGAACATCGATATCACAAGTGTAGAATTAAGTTTTTAAAGCTTAATGTAAAAATTACCCCCACAGTATTTGTGGGGATTTTTTTATTCAATATTTTTTTATCAAGGAAAACAAATACTCAGTCATATACAAATAGCCCCAATAAAACTTGACAACGATTGCAATTTAAATAGATTATATCTATTTTATCTATTTATTATTACATAATGAATTTTTCTTTTGAACTTTCATGAGCATTGCTCACAGGAAACATCAATCAAGATGCTATGATGTGAATGGGTGCAGTAATGTGAGCAGTATTTTGATGACTCACCGTCATACGAGCTACCATTCTATTTGGACTAGCAGTACTGATGATTATTTCTCGATGGAAAATATTTAAAAAAGCATGATTTCCTGGATGGGGAATTTTGGTACCTGTATACAATCGAACATTGATGTTTAAACTTTGATGACTTTCAGGACGATGGGCACTCTCTATTTTCTTCCCACCATTGTTTGCTATTATGATGATCATCAATATGTTTAGGATTCCAACAAGATTCTGAAAAGATTGGACGTTTGGACTTGGTATAATATTTCTCAAAATCATATTCATACCTATCCTAGCATTTGACGATTCAAAATATCTCAATAAAAAACGTACCAATACCCCTGCACACACTAATACACCAGTAGCGAAGAAAATTACACAAACTCCAACCAAAAAAGTGATCATAAAAAAAAGTCCTACGAAAAAAACCATTACCAAAGCTCCTACAAAAACAATTATCACCAAAAAAGCTCCTACAAAAAAAGCTCCTACGAAAAAAAAATAATAACGTCATAAAGCCAAAAACGTTAGGTAAAATCCTAGCGTTTTTTTACAAAACAAAAGAGCAAAAAAAACATATAAAGGCATTTGATTTATAGTATACTATTATTATAGTTTCTCAGTTTTTTTTATTTATAAAAACAAAGATGATAAAATCATATAATCAATTTTGGGAAGAACTTACACCAGCATATCCAGTCACAAAAGGAAAATGTAAAATACCTATCGCTACACAATTAGAAAATTTTCACCATGTAAACATAGAAAAAACAATCAATGATTTGGACAGTATTATGCAAAAAATATTTACCAAAGAAAAAGAAGCCCGTGTATTGGCAGATACATGATATGAAAGATGATTTACTCATCTTTATGAAGGACACTATACTGGAGTTGTTCGTTTTGATTGTATGTTTGATCAAAACAATCAACTAAAAGTCGTAGAAGCAAATACCAATCGACCAGATGGATTATTGATGCATGACATCACTTATTCTGCACTATCATGAACGAAAAATACAAAACATATGGACCTTTTCCTTACATTTTTTGATAAAGCTGAGTATATTTTTATATTGTATGAAAAATGAGGTTTGGAAGATGTTCATTTTTTGGAATATGAAACATTGAAAAAATTCTGATATAAAGTTTGAATTTGAGTATTTGATGATATTGTATTTAAAAATGGGAAAGCATTGTATGATGGGAACACTATCGATGTAATTCGTTTGTCTATGAATTCATGAAGATGTACTATGAGTGAATATGCAGCATTACAATCAGCAAAACTGAGATATGTAAATACGTTTGATATGGCATGATTTGCTGACAAATCACTCCTCACGTGAGTAGATCATCCCATGGTAATGAAGACATATATATTGCACCACGAAAACAAAAATTTAGTACTCCAAAACAAAAATTTGTTTGTCATAAAGCCAACCAATCTCAACGAATGAATATGAGTATATATAGGTATCGATATGGATCAAACAGAACGAGAACACCTCATAGAAACGAATATAGACAACAATTATTTAGCACAAGAATACATCACAATTTCACCAAAAAAAACCGCCTTATATCAAGATGGTGGCATACTAGAAGATAATTATTATTATGACTTTTGTCCTCATCTATTTTATAAAAACGCGAAATTGATAGGTGTTTGACATATTTTAGTCCGTTATTCCAACAATAAAATAGTCAATGTGTTGAGATGAGGAGGTATAGGATATTACCAAGAAGGATAACTTGTTTTTTCACAAGAAATATATATAGTAATTCATACAGAATATCTATAACAAACAAAATATTCTGAATACAATTTGGGGATGCTTCTGGATTTGATAGGAGGATTTCATATATCTCGACAGCCACTCTTCGACGAACGTACCGAAACAAAACAATCGTTCACTCAAAAAATGCTAAAACATTAAATAGAGCTTTTGCTCTCGTTCCTAGTTACAGCCTAGCTGCCTAGTGACGTACCAACCTCGTTGTGTGACTCCTACTATCCACGAGGTGACTAAGTAGGAACCCATTATGTTGATCGGATGAAATGCTCTGCCTGTTTATCGGCTACGGCTCGCCTATACGATTAACACTAAAAAGATTGGCCTATCGATAAACTATCGTGGTAGAAATCTTTATATATGCCTTTTAGACGCGAGTTCGAATCTCGCCATCTCCAATTTTTACATATCTTTTCACACGATTTCTATCATTTTTTTTAATTTTTTGAGAAAAATGTTATAATATCTTGAAACTTATCAACTGAGAATTGATTGTTAGATCCCCATCTAGAAATCTGTTTAATTACAATTAATCATTCTACCATTAAATAATTGTTCATTATTTCTGCAGAAAAAGATGTCCTATATCAATCTGTATGAATTTGATTCTCTGTTTTTCTTCCACTATGATGA
>CAYRIQ010000020.1:13147-13724 GCA_964424505.1 uncultured Candidatus Peribacteria bacterium
TTCCTTAATATACTGTCTGATAAAATATTCATCAATATGTACAAATGAATCAAATGAAAATATAAAATCAATACTATTGTTAGTGACTGATTCCAAATCACTTCAATTTCATAATATAAATGAGGCATTCATTGCTTTACTAAATTTCTTTTGACAAAAAGTTATACAATCTTCAGAAACATCTATTCATGTATAAAATTTATATTTTTTCAAAAGATACGATGTCCATCTTCCGTGTCATACCGCAATTTCTAAAATATTTTTTGTTTCAGAAATAAATGGGGAAATTAAATACTCATATATTCATTCTTTCCATGAGGAATAATCTTGTTTATCAAATTCTGCCATATCACACCACTCATCTCAATCGCGATCCCAGTCATATAATTCACCCCAAAGCTTTGTATTAAATGATATATTTTCTTCATTTTTTACCTTGAAGGAAATACTTCAATTATTATAAACTATTTCATATATGGATTTTTTTAAATATTTATTTCGAGAAACAAAATTAGTTAATGCAATTTTAGGCTAAAAGGATGGAAAAGTGTGCTGGGTATATCAAAAAATAGCTTTA